>JAHEFL010000275.1 GCA_024640205.1 Flavobacteriales bacterium
ACTCGGTGACCTGTGTTCATCACCCGGCCGGTGACATCAAAAAGATCAGCCATGCGTATGCCCCGGTGATCGAAGGAGTGATGTCCGGAGCGGATTGCTGGCAGGTACAAGCGTGGGATGCCGGAACCACCGAACCCGGTTCGAGCGGCAGCGGCCTATGGAACCAGGATGGTCTGCTTGTCGGCCAGCTATTCGGCGGTCAGGCAAGCTGCAGTTTCAACTTCAATGATTTCTACGGACGCTTCGACCTGAGCTATCCCCTGCTCTCGCCTCATCTGGGAGAATGCGGGGATCAGTTACCGGGCCTGGGCGATGAGATCGTCGTACCCACGACAGCTGATGTTGCGGTCACCTCGATCACCAACATCCCGGAGATCGTGTGTGGCACGGACATCGTCACGCCCCGTGTTACGCTGAAGAACAATGGCACCACGGTGGTCACCTCGATGACCATCACCTATGGCGTAGCCGGTGAACCGCAGACCTTGAATGGATGGACGGGTTCCCTGCAACCGCTTCAAACGGTGAATTACAACCTGCCAGCCATCTCAGTGCCGGTAGGTGAACATACGCTGACCGCTGCGACCAGTATGCCGAACGGCGGCGCGGACCAAGTGCCGGAGAATGATTCATGGTCCTACGACTTCATATTGAACAACCCCGGTGAGACCGTGACCCTGCACCTGAACACGGACAACTACGGTTCCGACGTGTCCTGGGTGTTAACGACCGAGGTGGGAACGGAACTCTATACCGGTGGACCCTACCAGAATGTGAACGGTGGCCAGGAAATGGACATCCCCATGTGCCTGACGAACGGTTGCTACACCTTCACGATCTCTGATCTATTCGGCGATGGCATCTGCTGCGAGAACGGTGAAGGTGGCTATGCGATCATCGACGACAACTGGGTGATCCATGTGGAGAGCAACGGGCAATACACGGATGGTGAGGAATGGGTGTTCTGTCTCTCGGAAGTGAGCATCGCGGAGCAAGGTGAGGTCGGTGAGCTCACGATCCACCCGAACCCAACGAACGGCGTAGTGCGGATCGGGTTGGCCGGGATCAGCGGATCATCCGTGTTGCGAATGACGGACGGACTGGGTCGCAGGGTGCTGGAGCATAACGTTCCCGCCTTGACCCCGGTGATGACCATGGACCTGTCCGGTTACGTGAACGGCATGTACCTGATCACGCTGGAGCATGCGCATGGAAGGATCACGGAGCGCTTGTTGATCCAGCGTTGACAAGGACCCTGTAGCATTGTAACTGAAGGCCTGCCATGCAGGCCTTCGTTCTTCAATACCTCAGTAGGTAATAGCAGAGCTTCACATACTCGTTATTCACCATCAGGAGGCCCTCCTCGCTCTTCCACCAAGCCTTTGGATCGTAGTGCAGACTGGGCGCCGCCCTGAAATGAACGTCGATACCGGTGCCCTTGAAGCGTTTCCGGAAAACACGTCCCACCCGGCGGAGGTGGAATTCGGTGGAGAGGATCGTCACCGATGAAGATCCCTGCCCACGGGCATGTTCCAGGATAGCGGCTGCTTCCTCCCACGTACTCGTTCCAAGCGGCAACAGCATGATCCGGGTGCTGTCCGCTCCGGCCTGCATCGCCGAACGCCTGCTCAGTTCGGCCTCGTTGCTATGGAGACCTTCCGCCAGCAGGGCATGAGGTATATTCTCCCCGGTGCAATAAGCCACCGGCGCTACACCCATGCCCAGCAGCCTGGCCGCCTCGGCGCCCCGCTCCAAGGGCGCACCGCCGAGCACATAGATCGCATCACAGGTCGGTACCAGGTCCTCCTTGATCAAGAAGTTCCCGACGACCCTGAGAGCAGGTACGCGGAACAACCAGAAAACAAACGCCAATGTGAACAGCACGAGCAGCAGAGGCAGCAGGCGTCTCACAAGGAATCCGCGCAAACCCAGCCAGACGTTCCTGATGGAGGCTCTCAACGCCACGGTCATGGGACCAAGGTAGACAGTGCTCAGTAGGCACCGTTCCGGCGCCGAAGCACCCACTCGGCGGTAAGCAAGGCCAGGAGGACGAAGAAGATCCAACGAAGGCTTATGAGGTCGCTGAAACTGGAATGCACATAGGAGCGGGCCACCAGGTCCTCGTTCCCGGCGATGGCGTCGGTCAGCTCACCGATCCGGTCCGGCGTCACGGATAGGCCACCTGTCCGTGCAGCAAGGTCGGCGAGCAGCGCGTGGTCCGCCACCGTGGTGATCTGTTCGGTCATCACCTTGCGCACCACCACTTCCCCGTTCGCGGAGAACCGCTCCCCATCCAGCTCGGTTCGTGCCAACCAGGAATAATTACCCGCGGGCAGGCGACCGGCATCCAGTCGATAGGTATCCCCCACCCGGCTGAACGCATAAGGATATTCACGTCCGTCCTCATCCTCCATGGCAATGGTCACTTCAGGGCCGTTCACGCGCTCGTAGCTGGCGTTGTACAATTCAGCCGTGAATACGACCGCATCGTTCTCGGCTATCTCCGCCTCATGCTGCACACGGAATCGGTTCTTGTTCACCTTCAGCGCGAGGTACTGTACCAGCTTGTGCACCACCCGGTCGAACCGGCTGTGCGAACCGTTCTGTTGCATGTCGCTGATACGCCAACGCCACAATCCTTCACCGGAGATGGTCGCCATGCGTCGTTCTCCTTGTTGCAATACGGCGATCAAGGGATAGGCGGTCCGAACGGCACCCACCCGCTGGAAGAGCATGGCTGACGCGGACCGCCCCAGTTCATACTGTCCCATCGGCATCTGCAAGGGCGGGAATCGTTCCAAGGCCTTCACCTGGTCCGATTCCAACGTGAACGCCGTAAAGTCCTTGTTCACTGCGGCCTGGGCATCCGCTGCGATATTCCGCACGCCAGTGACCCGCACCCCGCTTCCCAATGCATTGAACGCATTGAAGTCCATCCCCTGCCCCAGGATGACGCAGATCGGAATGTTGCGTTCCGCCGCTCGTTGAAGCAGGCTTGACATGCCATGCTTCGGCGAAGGCAGCTGATGAAGTATGATCAAGTCGTAGTCCTCCACCTGACCGGTGAATTCCGCAGCCATTGCAAGTTCGGTCCCATATCCCTCCAATCCGTCCAACGCCAATCGCAGTGAACCGAGGTCCGGGTGCGGGGCCGCGCCCAGAAGAAGCACCTTCTGTCGGTCATCCAACACTTCGATATGAATGTCCATGGCATTGTTCGCCAGGCTCACTTCCCCAGCGACCGACCGTACCGTAGCGGTGAAGCGCTGCAGTCCGGGGCGTTCCGCTTTGAGTGTGAAGGGGATCTCCTGGAAAAATGGTTCGCTCGAGATCACCAGATCGCGCCCGGCCAGTTCCTTCCCATCCTGCGATAGCGTGACCCTGGTACGGGCATCCTTGAGAAAGCGTGCTTCCACACGCACCAGTACGGGAAACTCATTGCCCAGGAAGTTGATCCTGTTGTGCTCGACCGCCTTCAGTGTGATATCCGGCCGCACCGTCGTATCGCCCAAGGCGATGGTATGGACCGGCACACCGATCCGCAGTGCTTCCAGCCTCGGATCACGTCCACGATTGGATATCCCATCCCCTGTCAGGATCACCGCACCAAGGTCCGGGCCGCTAAAGCGATCATACGTCTCGCGCAACGCTTGTCCGATATCGGTCAATGCATCCTCCTGTTCAAAGTGAAGGCCGTTGCGCACTTCCTGCCCATAGGTCATCGCGGACACCGTGTAGCGGTCACCCAGATCACGAGAAAGCTGGTCCAAGGAGGCGGCCAAGGTCCCTCGGATCGCTGCCGTA
>JAHEFL010000276.1 GCA_024640205.1 Flavobacteriales bacterium
CATGATCCGTTCATCTGCCGTTCCTTTGGCACCGCTATTCCCTTGGCAATTGCCAACGGTTGCCGAAGATAGAATGCCCCCTCCTGCAGCCATCCATCTCGTCATTCCGTGTTACAACCCACCTGTTGGTTGGGCTGCACGGCTGGTGGAGCGATGTGTCGCATTACAGGCCGACTTGCCAGGAACGCAACTCCGCTTCGTGCTGGTGAACGACGGGTCCACGCGGAATATCGGTGCGGAGGACAAGCAATTCCTCGACCTACTGCCGGGCGGTGTTCATTGGATCGACCTGGACAGGAATATGGGGAAGGGTGCCGCTCTACGCAGCGGTGTTGCATCGGTGCAGGAGGATGGCGCCTTCCTCTTCACGGATGTGGATCTTCCATACGAACAGGAGAGCATGGTGGAAGCGTGCCAGGCACTGATAGAGGGTGTTAACGTGGTCCTGGGCCACCGACGCACGGACTACTATGACCGCGTCCCTTGGGTGCGCAGGGTGATCTCCAAAACCTTCCGCTGGGTGTTGCGCAGGGTGTTGCGATTCCCCATCAGTGATACCCAGTGTGGTTTGAAGGGCTTCGATCGCATCGGTAGTCGGTTGTTCCTCGCCACGACCATAGACCGCTTCCTGTTCGACATGGAGTTCGTGATGCTGGTTTCACGAAGGAAGGATCTGAACGTAGCGATCATCGATGCCAGGTTGGACGAGGGGGTGCGCTTCAGCCGGATGAACTACCGGATCCTGATGCGCGAGTCGCTCAATTTCCTGAAGGTGCTCCTTCGCGGTCTTCGGAAGGAATAAGCGGGATGTTGTTGAAGAACAAGGTCCTTTCCCCATACCATTCACCCTGTCGCCAAACATCGAATCCGACCGGGCGGAACAGGATGTGCTCCACTTCGAAGGTGTCGTAGTTATGGTCCGGACCCTTCAGGAAGAATTTGTGGACCTTTTCAGGATGCTGGATGCGAACACGCAACCGGGCGACAGTGCGGTCGTTGTATTGCATGGGCATGCTGCGGATCGTTTTCAAGTCCTCCCATATACCGTCTTTTCCTCCGGGCAGGTAATGCTCCATCACCAAACTCAGGTTCACGGCATCACTTCCTTTCGGATGGAAAATGAAGCTCAGCTCGTATTCGTCCCCCGCACGGAAATACCCTTCTTTGAACTGGAGCAATGTGGTGTAATCCTGCACCTCTCCGGTTACAAAGCCGTTGTTCGTTCCTTGTACGACCCGGCCGCACGGCAACTCACCCTGAGGGGCTTCTCCGTTCTCCGATATTCGCAGCCCTTGGCACATGGGCCAGTTCATATGCCGCTCATCGAATTCGGTCAGGCGGGCACTCCTGGTATCATGGAACAGCTCCGCAGCACTGATGGTGTACAGTGCACCCGCTTCAGTTTCTTTCAGAGGAATGCAACGTGCCATGAACTCGCGCTCATCATCATCCAACTTCTCACGGCTCCAGGTAACGAGTAAACGATCCGCGGGGTCGAAGTACGTGCCAAGTTCCTTGCGGAATTCAGGAGGTGATAGCAATGCCAGATGATCGCGTGTCTCGGCCAGCGAGGTACGACTGGTGATACCGGCGATCAATGGGAGTGCAGTATGAAATGCAAGTGGACAGTTCAGCGTCATCACCCCAGGACGGCTGTCGCGTGTGTAATATTCTGAACCTGTGTGGATGAACGGCAGAGGGATGATCGCTACAGCGCTCGCTTCGCGCGCCGCAATGACCAGATCCGTAAGAGGTCCGGATAACTGCTCCTCCTTGAACACATTCGTCCCGTGCCCCGTGGTTCGCGACGAAAGCTCCTGATGTCCCCAGCCTTCCACTGCGTACAGACCGACCACCAACGTGAAGACCAGTGTCGCCACCGATCTCCGAACGGAGCGATCGACAGCGAAGAGGTAGTGGTACAACCGTACCGTGCAGAACACCGCACACGCATACCAGAACACCCAGGCAAAGCGCCCCATCCCTCGGAACTGCTTCAAGAGCGGAATGCGCTCGCCGAGAAGCCCGGTGAACTCACCCATGGCGAACAGGAGGACGATGAAGCCTGCTGCGAAGGAGAGCCCAACAAGATCCATCCGGGAACGTAGACCCCCGCGCCACGTCCACTTGCCGATCTGTACCGCACCAATGACGACGAGCATCAATATGGAGGACAGGCCGAGGTAGCAGCGGGCCTCCCACTCGAGCGCTTCATACTTGAAGAATTCGTTCAGCGGTGTTCCCAACGGAGCGTTCGTCGGTACGATCAAACTCAGGAAACGCGTCGCGTAGAGATCCGCACCACCTGGACTTGCAGGACGATCGGCGTGTTCCGCGCCGGAATTCAATAGGATCAGGAATAGCAGAACAGGTAGCCCTACGAGGACAACGCCACGGAGCAGAAATGCCACGTCCTTCCATCTGGAGCGCCATTCGCTGATCACTACAAGCGCAAGCAAGGAGCCTTGGAAGAAGCCGATCATAAGGCCCATGTAAGGATGGGTGAGGTACGCGATGGTGCTGACCAGGAGACCGAAAAACGTCCAGCGCCACGGCATCGTGCTTTTCAGGCTTCGCAAAAGGCACCACCATGCCAGGGGGATCATCCAGGCATGCGCCAGTGAAAGGTGCCCGGACATGCGGGTAAGCTGGGGTTGGAGAAGGAGGATGCTGAAGCCCCCTATCGCGGCGGCCCAAGGCGGCAGTTCGAATTCGCGGAGCAAGGCGTAAAGGACCCAGGCACAAAGGAGCAGCCCCAGAAGAAGCGAGAGGTTCAGGATACCCACGGCATAGCGCTCGCCGAAAGGGAGCATGCGGACGACCCAGGCCAATACCGGGTTACCGTCCGTGTAGAATACATGTTCTCCGAAGGGATGATTGGAGCCCCGGTAGGTCAGCGCGTCCTCGTCGTGCGCGACGTGCCAGACGTAGGTGAAATAGTTCTTCAGCCCATCGCCTTCGGCGCTGAGCAGAACGCTGTTCGATGTTCTCAGCACATGCCCGTGGAAGTGGAAGAGCACGAACAGCACGCCGAGCGTGAGCAGAAAGAAGGGAAGGGAAGGTTTGCGGAGGGTCATCCCGGGCGAAAAGTAACGGAGCAGCCTGAAGCACCGATCATGCTGTTCTTCCGGGGATGGCGTCAACCAGCATGCGGGTGTACGGCGCCTTCGGGTCCTCGTACAAGGCGTCGGCCAGCCCGAGTTCGGCCTGGCGGCCCTTTTCCAGAACGAGAATGCGATCGCAGAAATACTTCACCACGCTCAGGTCGTGGCTGATGAACAAGTAGGTCAGGCCATGCTCCTCCTTCAATTCGTTAAGTAGGTTGAGCACCTGCGCCTGCACGCTCACATCCAGCGCAGCGACGCTTTCATCGCAGATGATGAGCCTTGGTTCCAGCGACAACGCTCTGGCAATGACGATGCGCTGCCGCTGACCACCGCTGAATTGATGCGGGTACCGCTCCACATGGTCCGCTTCAAGCCCTACGCGTTCGAGGAGGTTCCGTGTGCGTTCTCGCCGCTCACCATCAGTGGTTCCAACGCCATGCACTTCCATGGCCTCACTAATGGCCGCGCCAATGGTCATGCGCGGGTTCAACGAGGAATACGGGTCCTGGAAGATGATCTGCAGCTCGCGCCGCATCCGCCGCATTTCGTCCGCGCTCAGCGCGGTGAGCTCCCGACCCTGGTATTGCACATGCCCCGAGCTCGGCTCGATCAGCCGAAGGATGCTTCTCCCGAGGGTGGTCTTGCCACTTCCGCTGCCACCCACGATCCCCAAGGTCTCCCCAGGGTATACGCTG
>JAHEFL010000010.1 GCA_024640205.1 Flavobacteriales bacterium
CGGGCACAGCATCGTGGAGCTCGCAGAGAAGAACCCTCGTATCGTGGGCGTCACCCCTGCCATGCCTTCCGGATGTTCGCTCAACATCATGATGAAGGCGATGCCCGATAGGGCCTTCGACGTGGGCATCGCCGAACAACATGCCGTCACGTTCAGTGCAGGTATGGCCACCCAGGGTATGGTTCCTTTCTGCAACATATACAGCTCCTTCATGCAGCGGGCCTATGACCAGGTGGTGCATGATGTTGCCCTGCAGAATCTGAATGTTGTGTTCTGCCTGGACAGAGGTGGTCTCGCGGGCGCGGACGGCCCGACACATCACGGGAATTTCGACTTCGCGTACTTCCGGTGCATCCCGAACATGGTCGTCAGTGCGCCCATGAACGAACAGGAATTGCGGGATCTGATGTACACCGCTCAGTTGCCCGATCAAGGTCCGTTCAGCATCCGTTACCCAAGAGGGGAGGGTGTGATGACCGAGTGGAAAACGCCCTTCAAGGAGATCACCATCGGGACCGGTCGCAAGATCCGGTCAGGGACCGATATCGCCGTTCTCAGCATCGGGCACATCGGGAACATGGCGGCCAAGGGGATCGATGTGCTTGAGGCCGAAGGCTTCAGCGTGGCGCATTATGACATGCGGTTCGTCAAGCCCATCGATGAGATCCTGTTGCACGAGGTCTTTGCGAAATTCAAGCACATCTTAACGATGGAAGATCACGCGATCATGGGTGGCATGGGTAGTGCCGTACTGGAGTTCATGGGTGACCACGGATACGCGGCCAACATCAAGCGACTGGGGATACCGGACCGCTTCATCGAGCACGGTACACAACCGGAGCTGTACAACGAATGTGGCTTTGATGATGTCGCGCTGATCGCAGCGGTAAAAGAATTGCTGGGTGGCCAACGGAGCGTGCGCGGCCATCGGGCGGGCGCCTGAATTGGAGATCTCATTGTCGGCGGTCAGCCACCGGTCGGTCCCGGCCTGTCCGGGTTTTGAGCAATGAGGTGATGCCATGGCAAGGTGACCCGGCTGAACAGTGAACGTGGCCCTCCACGCATTGAATTCAAGGTATTACCGGTCCGGTGCGTCCCGTTACCAGAGCTTTTCTATTCGTTGCCTGTCCCAGAAGACCACCATGTCATTCCGGTCCAAAGGAAAGGTATCCTTCCCAGCGGCCAGCGTGCGGATACCGTTCTCGGACCGCATTACGGATACATCCGGCCAAAGGGATATCCGATCCGCGGTGACCATCGGGACCAAAGTGTCCGGCGCGGTCCGTAAGGAATCACGAAGCATCGGGCTGACGGCGATGAACCTTTCCGGATCAACACCCGTCGAACGAAGGGCATCGTGAAATCCGTTGCGGAATATGTACGCACCTTCCTCTTCCCCAGGTAAGCCCACCACGTAAACCGATCCGTTCCCGGTGGCTACCGGGAGCTGATCCAGAATGCGCTCAGTGATCTCGGAGGCGATGATCCAGTTCCGTTGGGCTTGGTGCAGGACCATGAACTCAACTGCAAGTAAGGAAAGCAACGCGACCGCCAGCGCAAGACCATTTAATGACCGGTAGAGCATCACAGCGACCAGGCTGCATAGGAAAGCCGCAGGCAGATGCAGGAACCGTCCGCTTTCGGTGGTCCGGGTACTCACACCTCCGATAATGGCCGGGACCAAGGCCAGCAGGAGCGCGAAAAAGAAAGCTGCACCAAGCGCCCGAGAGAAGGGGTCCGAGCGGGTCCTTCGGATGAAGAGGATGATACCGGATACGGCGATCAGCGCAACAAGGAATGAACGGATCGATTGCACGGAAGCATCGTCATGCGGGGGAATGATGGAACGCGCAAGCACCTTCGGTACATGTGCCAGGACATCTCGGCCACCCTCCGTGAGAAGGGAATGGAAATAGGCACCGCCGGTCCCGTCCAAGACCCACAAGCGAAGGAGAACGTAACCGGCCAGAACGGAAAGAAAACCGAATGCGAGCATACTCGTGCCCGTGAGCCATTGTCGCTGAACGAGAAGGACGAACGGGATCACCAACACCGGAAGAAGTAGCGCGCTTTCATAGCAAAGGAGGCCTGCCGCGAAGAAGACCATGATCTTCAACACCCTTGCTTTCGTAGGTGGTCCGGAGAGAAGGGTGTTCAGTGCCAGTAGAACGAATGCCGTGCCCAAAGCGGATTCCCGCCCAACGATCCAGATCGTGGATTCCAGATGATGCGGGTAGAAAAGAAAGACGGCGGCTGCCGAAAAGGACGCTGCAAGGGGAATACGTCCGGCCGAGGAACGATGCAGCAACGTCAATACCAGGTAGGCATTGAATCCGTGCAGCAGGATGTTGAAAGCCCTCAGGAATGTGGGGGAAGGCCCATGGACAAGGCAGGAAAGATGAAGGAGGAGATCCGGGAGCGGCCTGAAGAATCCATGTCGCCACGGTTCGCCTTGGACCCCGCTCCACCATATCGCGCTGTGGTCATCGCTTAAAAGGCTTAGTTCAAGAATAGGGCGGTAAAGAAGGAAACTGCCCAGCACCAGAATGCCGATCGGCCACATGGGAACCGGTCCGGTCGTTCTTCCTGGGTCCTTCATATGCGATCAAAACTAGGCGGATGTTCTTTCCGCACGTTCGATGACAGGCAGAGGCCCGCATTGGGAGTAAGTTCGCCCCATGCGCTCCCGGGACCTTTGGCTGATCCTAGCTGCCTTTCTGGTAAGCGTCCTGGTGCGGGTCCCCAACCTGAACAGGCCGCTCAGCGCGCACCACGAGTACTGCACCGCCTTGGTCATGATCGTGCTCCACAATTGGTACGTGGATGGATTCACAGCCCATCACGGAGCCCCTGCGATCTCCTTCACCGGACCGGCCGACCGGTACCCGGAAGGTTGGGCCGACGGGCCTGCGGTCCATCAAGGTGTCCTGTATTATTTCTCCCATCCACCCCTGGCATATGATCTTCCATTCCTGATCTTCAGAGTCCTGCATGTTGCGCCCAACGTCCTTGGGTTACAACTGTTCAACATCCTTTTCCACCTGATCACGGCCATATGTCTTTATCTGGCGGTGCGATCCGCGTGGCCTGACGGGGGGCAAGGGAACGCTCCGGTCTATGCAGCGTTACTGTACCTCTTCATGCCTGCCCCGCTCTGGTTCCACGGCAACGCCTATATGAGCGACATGTTCGTCCAGAACTTCTGGATGATGCATGTGGCCGTCGCCATGAACGTGTTCATGCACAAGGAGGTACCGACGGTCCGGACTTCGCTTCTTTTCGGATCAACCTTGTTCTTGGCGGTACTGACCAGCTGGCTCGGGGTGTTCGCAGGCGTTACAGCCATGCTGGTGGCATTGTGGTCAGGCAGGAAGCGTGGATGGTCGGGAACGGAACGGGTGATCATCGTGTCCTGCATTGCGATCGCGACGGCGTTGGTTAGTACAGCTTGGCGCTACACTTGGAATATGGAGATGGCATCGTTGATCGACTACCTGCGATCGCGACTGGCCGTCAGGGGATCCGTCGACATGGCCAATGACGCAGGCTACTACCTGATCCAATTGGTGGAGAATTACCGGATCAGTTACCTCCCTGTGATCGCCCTTTGTGCCTTGCTTGGAACTTACCTGTCCGCGATCCGGTCGAAGACCATCCACTACCCGCCAGGTGGTCCGTTATTCATCGCATTAACGGCTGTGCCGGTGTTTTTGGATCACGTGTTCCTCCTGCAATACTCTCATCACGACTTTGCGGTTCTCAAAGCCGGTCCTGTCTTCTGCGGGATGGCGGCGTTCCTGCTATTGGAACTGACCCCTCGAAAGGCCTGGATCGCGGTCTCGTTCGCATCCGTGGCAGGGGTGCTCTATTTCCTACGGATCAACCCACTGCCTGGCAGGGATGCCGGCCGTTACACCATGGAGAAGGACATCGGCATGGGGATCAAGGCGGCGACAAGGTCTGACCAAGCCGTCCTATTCCTCGGCTACACGCCAGAACCCCAGGTGGCGTGGTACGCAGGGCGCACGATCATACGGATCGATAGTGACGAGGATGGTAAGCAATTCCTACGGGACCAAGGAACGGACACAGGCGTGGTCTTCCAACTGGAGGAAGGTGTTCTGCACCATCACGTCATTGATCCGGCCGGCACCTGGCCTTAGCATGGGTCAACGCAGGGTGTAGGTGCGGGTATCCACGTCCCTGCGGCCCATTACCTCCACCACTCTCACCAATTGGGCATAGCGCGTCCAGGCACCGTTCAGGTCGATGTCGATCTCCATCGTATCGGTCACTTTCATCTCCCTGAACACCGACTCCATTTCCTTGCGCTCGTTGGTTGACATGCCATCCTGCCCCATGCTCTTCAGCAGACGCTCCAAACCCTGCTCCATGCCCTCCGGGTCGATCCGCTGTGTCATCGACATATGCGCTGTGGCCTTGCGGGTATCCAAAGCGGTCATGGTGAACTCCTGCTTCACATCCAACGCGCTTCCACCGAGCGGGTTCGGGATCTGTGCTTTTACCGTTTCCTTCTTACCTAACTCATATTCCACCCCGAATGCGAATAGGATGTTGCCGATATCCTCCAAGGCCGATTGAGCCAGCACTTGGGTGTTCAGCACGGTACTGAAAGCGCGCTCCATTTGCTCCCGCTCCGCATCATTGGAGGCCAGTTCCAGTACATGGGATAGGGCGCCACGTACATGTTCGGCCACCTCCTGCTCGTTCACCAGGGAAAGCGGGATACCCGTCTCATCGGTTGTGCATACCACGCGCATCCCGTCGCTTGCTTTCATCAACCGGTCCATGAGTTCCCTGCTGCGCGCATCCACGGGCAGGTCGGCCTCCACCTTTAGTTCACTGTACAAGCATTCGATGACGTACGTACTGTCCGTTCCATCCAGGACCCGTAACGTCATGCGGAACGTGCTCTTCCCGGGTTTGCGACCCTCCTTGACACGCTCCACGTCGTAGTGCTGAACATCCCCTGCCTCCCAATACGCGATGACCTGCGCGGTGCGGTCGTTCACCACGTTCTGCCCTGTGCATGGAACAGCACAGCAAAGGATCATCGAGCCTAGGAACGAACGGAGGATCACGGCCTGGAACAGGTAGAGGCGCAGGGGAAGGTCAGACCTTCTTCAGTTCGAAGTCCTCCAGGAACTTCGTTGTGAAATTGCCTTTCCGGAACTCTTCGTTCTGCAGTAACTGAAGGTGGAAGGGTATGGTCGTATGGATGCCCTCGATGACGTATTCGCTCAGGGCGCGTTCCATTTTCATCAAAGCCTCCTCCCTGGTCTGGGCGCTCACGATCAACTTCCCGATCATGCTGTCGTAGTTCGGCGGAATGGTGTAACCAGCATACACATGGGTATCCACGCGAACGCCATGACCGCCCGGACTATGGTAACTCGTGATCTTCCCGGGGTTGGGCCGGAATCCATTGAACGGATCCTCGGCGTTGATACGGCACTGGATGCTATGCCGCGTAGGCTCGTAGTTCAATCCGCTGATGGGGATACCGGCCGCGATCTTGATCTGTTCCCTTATCAGGTCATAATCGATCACTTCCTCGGTGATGGTATGTTCCACCTGGATCCGGGTGTTCATTTCCATGAAGTAGAACTTCCGGTTCTTGTCCACCAGGAATTCCACCGTGCCCACACCCTCATAGTTCACGCTGGCAGCCGCTTTGATGGCCGCTTCGCCCATCTTCTTACGCAGCGCCTTGGTCATGAACGGGCTGGGCGTTTCCTCAATGAGTTTCTGGTGACGTCGCTGTATGGAGCAGTCCCGCTCGCTCATATGGCAGAAGGTGCCGTACTGGTCACCGGCGATCTGGATCTCGATATGCCGTGGTTCAAGGATGTATTTCTCCATGTACATCCCCGGGTTGCCGAACGCGGCACCTGCTTCCTGGCTGGCCTTCTCGAAGGCTTCGTCGAACTCCTCCTCCTTCCAGACCAGACGCATGCCTTTGCCCCCTCCACCGGCCGTTGCTTTCAGGATAACAGGATAGCCGATGCGCTTGGCCTCCTTTTTCGCCACAGCGAGGTCCGTGACCAGGCCGTCTGTGCCGGGTACCACAGGCACCCCGGCAGCGATCATGGTCGCCTTGGCCGTGGCCTTGTCCCCCATGGCCTCGATCTGTTCCGGCGTGGCACCGATGAACTTGATGCCATGCTGTTGGCAGAGCTTGCTGAACTTGGCGTTCTCGCTCAGAAAGCCGTAACCCGGATGGATCGCATCGGCATTGGTGATCTCGGCCGCGGCGATGATCCGGGGCATGTTCAAGTAACTCTCCTTGCTGATCGGAGGTCCGATACAGACGGCCTCATCCGCAAAGCGCACATGCAGGCTCTCCTTGTCCGCGGTGCTGTACACGGCCACGGTCTTGATGCCCATTTCGCGGCATGTGCGGATCACGCGCAAAGCGATCTCGCCTCTGTTGGCGATCAGGATCTTCTTGAACATGGTCCTGTATTAAGCGGGGTCGACCAGGAACAAAGGCTGGTCGTACTCCACGGGTTTGGCATCATCCACCAGCACCTTCACGATCTTTCCGTCCATGTCGCTCTCGATCTCATTGAAAAGCTTCATGGCCTCGATGATGCAGATGGGTTTGCCTTTCTTGATCTCATCGCCCACGTTCACGAAGACCGGTTTCCCCGGCCCGGCTGAGCGATAGAAGGTCCCGATCATCGGGGCCTTGATGGTGATGTACTTGGTTTCCTCCGCAGGGGCCGCAACAGGTGCCGGAGCCGCTGCTGCTGGCGCTGCTGGTGCAGCTGCCGTTGGTGCTACCGCCGGTGCGGGTGCCGTGATGACCTGCACCTCTTTCTTGCCGGCCGGTGTCTTGATGGTGATCTTGAAATCCTTCTGCTCGATCTCCACTTCGCTCACGCCACTCTTGGCCACGAATTTGATCAGGTCCTGGATCTGTGATAGGTTCATCGGTACTTGCGCTTGTTTGACCGCCATTGTCGTCCAATATAGGTAGTGAAATGATCCGAGGTCATTAGGCCGTGCGGGTTCCGGTCAGGCTCAAATCGTTCCGATCACGAGCCGTAGGCCCATTTCAGCCACACCGCACCCCATGTGAAGCCTCCGCCAAAGGCGGAAAGGATGATGTTATCCCCCTTCTTCAAGCGCGATTCCCATTCCCAAAGGCACAACGGGATGGTGCCACTGGTCGTGTTACCATATTTCTCGATGTTCACCATCACCTTGCTGTCATCCAGCCCCATGCGGTTGGCGGTCGCATCTATTATCCGTTTGTTCGCCTGATGCGGCACCAGCCAGGCCACATCGTCCGGTAGCAGACCATTCTTCTCCATGATCTCCGCACTCACATCGGCCATGTTGGTCACGGCGAACTTGAAGACCGCCTTACCCTCCTGGTAGACATAATGCTCTTTGTTCTCCACCGTGCGCTCAGAGGCTGGTCTCATCGATCCGCCGGCTTTCTGGTGCAGGTGCTGACAGCCACTGCCATCGCTCCGTAGGATCGAATCCATGACGCCCATGCCTTCCGTGTTCGGCTCCAACAGCACGGCTCCGCAACCATCCCCGAAAATGATGCAGGTCGTCCTGTCCTCGTAGTCCACGATACTGCTCATCTTGTCGCCACCCACGATCACCACTTTCTTGTGCGCGCCACTTTCAATGAACTGGCTACCGGTGGTCAGCGCATAGAGGAACCCGCTGCACGCCGCCATCAGGTCGAAGCCCCATGCGTTACGCGCTCCCACGGCATCGCAGATAATGTTGGCGGTGGCCGGGAAAACACGATCCGGCGTCACCGTTGCCACGATCATCAGGTCGATCTCTTCCGCCGCGATCCCGCGTTTCTTCAGCAGACCGTTCACCGCCTCGATGGCCATGATGCTCATCCCTTTGTCCTTGCCAGTGAGGATGTGCCTTTCCTTGATGCCTGTGCGCTCGGTGATCCAATCGTCGCTGGTCTCCACCATGGTCTCCAGCACCTTGTTGCTCAGGGTGAAGTCGGGCACGTATCCGTGCACTGCGGTAATGGCGGCGGTTGTCCTCATCAGGTGAGCGCTTCGCGGATGCGGTCGCTGAGCTTGCTTTCCACGACCTCCCGGGTGAACAGGATCATGTTCTTGATGGTGATGTCGTTACTGATGCCATGGCCGATGATGACATTGCCATTGACGCCGAGTACCGGCAGCCCTCCATAATTCTCGTAGTTGAACCGATCGAAGAACGGCTCGTGGACGCCGCGCTGCTCCAGCAGATCATGGAACGCTTCCACCGCCTTCAGCACGATGTTCCCCGTGAAGCCATCACACACGACCACGTCCGCTTTGTCATTGAACAGGTCCCGACCTTCCACATTCCCGATGAAGCGATACTGCTGCTGCTCCTTCATCATGCCGTAGGTGGCCTGGGTCACGGCGTTGCCCTTCTTCTCCTCTTCACCGATGTTGAGCAGGCCCACCCTTGGATCTTCGATGTGATACACGTGCTTTGCCAGCATGGCGCCCAACAATCCGAATTGGAGCAACACGTCAGGCTTGCAATCCGCATTCGCACCCACGTCCAGTATGATACCATAGTCCCCGTTCTCCTTGGGTACGATGCTGCAGATCGCCGGGCGGATCACGCCGGGGATAGGCTTGATGCTGAGCACCGAGCCGACCAGCATGGCCCCCGTGTTCCCGGTACTGGCGAACGCATCGAGCTTGCCCTCCTTCAGCATGTGGAACCCGATGGATATGCTGCTGCGGGGTTTGGACGGCAGCGCTTTCGTCGGGTTGTCATGCATCGTGATATCATTCTCGCTGGGAATGATATCGAAGGCGGCGGGATCGCCCCCCTCTTTCATCAATGCATCGCCAATGGCATTCGGGTCACCGATGAGCACCAAACGAACGCTCTCCGGCAACTCCTTTGCAGCCATGACCGCAGCACGGGTGGGTACACCCGGACCGTGGTCGCTACCCATGATATCCACTCCGATCCTCATCTGTGGAGGGGGCGGCGTTGGAACCGTCAAGGGTCTTATTCAGCCCCTTCGTTAGCGGACACGAGCAGCTTGCCGTTGTAGTAGAGGTCGTCCCCTACGTTGTAGGCACGGTGACGCAAGTGCGTCTCACCGGTGTTCGGGTCAACGGTCAGTGTGGGTACACCGGCCTTCTGGTGGGTGCGTCGCTTCGCGGTGCGCGTTTTCGAGTGTCGGCGCTTTGGATTTGGCATGGTCTGGGGTCGTTATGGCTTACGGCCGCTGGTTCTTAAGTCCTTTCAACGCTTCCCAACGAGGGTCGGGAACCGGTTCATGTTCTATTGCAAGCTTCTGCAGTGCTTCATCCACTTCAGGATCACATTGTCCTTCCGGATGAAGGCGCCGAACGGGCAATGCGAATCGGATGCACTCGTATATGTATTGGGTCAGGTTCACACTGTGCGTACTTGCATCCAAACCGACCAACTCTTCATCACCCTGGTCCTCCTCGACGTTCAATTGAAAGATCTGGCGCTGATCCCCCGTCACGCCCAGTTCCAAAGGGCCGTTGCAATGGTCGCAGGAAAGCGACACGGTGCCGTCCACGTGTATGTTGGTGACCAGCAAGTTGGGCTGCTTATCCAACGTCACGTCCGCCGTCACCATGCCCCCTTGGAAACCATCCCCTTCGGCACGCAGGAAGAACTCCCGATCCAACAGGAAGCGGTGTTGATAAGTGCCGTCCTTCAGTCCGGAGAACGGTATGGTATGTTCCTTCAGATCATCCATGGGAAGTCCCCACCCGGCTAGCGGACCGCAAATGTAGCTTTTCGCACCGATCCCACGCTGTTCCGGGCCTTATACGCCCTTCCGGTCCTTTTCCCTTTTCTGGGGTTGCAGGGGGTCCGCTGTGATGGCTTTCCAATGTTCCCGTTGGCGCCGGATGTCACAGGCCATCCATACCGCAGCACGAAAGCTGCCCGGATCGGCCACACCCTGCCCGGCAATATCGAACCCGGTACCGTGGTCGGGACTGGTGCGCACGATGGGCAAACCGGCCGTGAAGTTCACCCCATGGCCGAAGCTCAGGGCCTTGAACGGTGCGAGCCCCTGATCATGGTACATGGCCAGAACGCCATCGAAGTGCTTGTAGCTCCCGTTCCCGAAGAATCCATCGGCGGCGTAAGGGCCAGCGGCAAGGATGCCTTCCTCGTTCAGCTTTCGCACGGCCGGCACGATGCGCTCCCGGTCCTCGCTACCCAGGGCGCCACTATCACCGGCGTGCGGGTTCAGGCCCAGCAGCGCTATCCGGGGGGTGGGTATTCCGAAGTCCCGCTGCAGGGCCTGGTGCAACAACCGGGCTTTCGAGAGGATCCGATCCGTGGTGATGGCTTCCGATACGTCCTTCAGCGGGATGTGCCCGGTGACCGTGCCCACGCGCAGCCCTTCGCCCACCAGCAGCATCAGGACCTCGCTATCGCTCCCAGCCATGTGCTGGAGGAATTCGGTATGCCCAGGGTAGGCGAACCCCGCCTGCTGCATGCTGTTCTTGTCTATGGGTGCCGTGACCAGCACGTCGACCTTCCCGCTCGCCAGGTCTTGGGTGGCGGCTTCGAGGCTGCTGATGGCATGTGCCGCAAGGGCAGAAGAGGGCTTACCCAGTTCCGGTTCCACCTCCTCCTCCTCGGAGGTGTTGACCAGGTTCAGCTTCTTGGGCAGGGCCTCGCGTGCGTCATTCACCCGCAGGAATTGGACCTCTTCCAGTTTCAGCGCCTTGCGGTGGTAACTGACGGCCTTGGTCGGGGCGTACAGCACCGGGATCAGGTCGCTGAACATCCGGGCGTCCTCAAAGGTCTTCAGGATGACCTCGATCCCGATGCCATTCAGGTCCCCGCAGGATATCCCCACACGTATCGGAGTGTTCGTATCGCTCATCGGTCGGGATCGGTTCCGCGTTTCATTCTCTTGTCCATCAGGCCTTCGCCGAGCGTTGCTTGAGGAATTCGAACAGCATCCGTACGCCCACTCCGGTACCACCCTTGGTGCGATAGCTGTCGCGCTTGGACAGGAAAGCTGTTCCGGCGATATCCAGGTGGATGAAGGGGTGGGTGGTGAAGCGGGCGAGGAACTTCCCTGCGGTCTGTGCTCCGCCCAGGTCGCTGCCCAGGTTCTTGATGTCGGCCACGTCGCTCTTGATCTCCTCGTCGTATTCCTCCCAGAACGGCAGGCGAGCGACCCGCTCGAACACCGTGTTGGCCGCATCGTCCAATTTCCTGAACTCCGTCTCCGGGGCGGTACCCATCACCACGCTACCGTAGGTGCCGATGGCCCTCATCGCGGCGCCGGTCAAGGTGGCCACCGTGATGGCCAGCTCCGGCTTGAACTGCTCCCCATAACTCAGCGCATCGGCGAGTATCAACCGTCCTTCCGCGTCGGTGTTGAGCACTTCCACGGTAAGACCACTGTGCATACGGATCACATCCCCGGGCACATAGGCATTGCCGCCTGGTCGATTGTCCGTCGCGGGGATCAATGCGATGACGTGAAGTGGAAGCTCGCGTTTGGCCACCAGGTACATGGCCCCCGCCACGGCCGCTGCTCCGGCCATGTCGCACTTCATCTGGTCCATGCTGTTCGGGGTGGGCTTCAGGCTCAATCCGCCTGTGTCGTATACCACGCCTTTGCCCACCAATAGGACCGGCTGCTTGTTCGTTGCGTTCTTCGGCTTCCACTCCAGGATGCTGAACGTGGGTGCATCCCGGCTTCCCTTGTTCACAGCGATGAGCCCGCCCATGCCCTGTGCTTCGATCTGTTCCTTGTTGAGCACACGCAGCTTGAAGCCCGCATTACGGCTCATGTTCTTGAACTCGGAGGCCAGCTGTACCGCATTGAGGTAGGAGAGAGGTTCGTTCACCAGGTCGCGGGAAAGCCAGGAGGCTTCGCCAATGTCCGCCAACTCCTCCAGGTCCTGCGCGCTCACCTCCTTGGCGATCACGTTCAGCTTGGCCAGTGTTGGAGCACCCTTTTCATCGGTCTTGTATTTGCAGAACGCATAGCTGCCCAATGAAACCCCCTCGGCAAGGGCAAGGGTCACCGCAGTATCCTTCTGAAGGCTGATGAGTTGTGCTTCGATGCGTTTGGCGCCGTTCAAGCGCAGCGCCATCTCATTGCCTGCCTTTCGGGCTTTTTCCAAGCGGGCATGGCGATCTCCTTTGGCGGTCAGGTGGATCAGGACCAGGCGACCACTGATATCGCAACTGGCCAACTGGCCATCATTTTTCAGCTGCTCGGTAAGGTATTGGCGATCGTTGCGCACCAGGTCCAGACCACGTAATTGGGCGACATCGTCCAGCACCACGATCGTATCGCGGGCTGCAGCTGGTCGGTTGCTTTTGTTCAGGCTGATCATCCGTTCTATGGAAAGGTTGCCAAAGATAGCCGGGCTTGGATGCGCCTCCGGCTTTCCAAGCTTGGTGATGGACGCGGGCAGGAATGACGTGGACCTGTCGATCTTTCCCGCAATTCGGTTGTTCTATCATCCGTTGCCCGATAGCGAATGCCGTACTTTGTAAGGTAATCCATGCGTTCACTGCGACACCTGCTCCTATTCCTGGCTGCTGGATTGCCGATGCTGGCATTCCCCACGCACAACAGGGCGGGCGAGATCATCATCTGCAAGGTCTCCTCGAATCCGCAGGACTTCACCTACCAGGTGACCATCATCACGCACACCAAGCTCAGCGCCCCGGCGGATCGACCGGAGCTGGTGCTGGACTGGGGTGATGGCTCGCCCTTGGATACCATCGCACGGACGCTGATCACCGATTTCGCGCCACAACAGGATCTGCGGCGCAGTGAGTATGTGGCCACCCACGTGTATGTGGGTCCCGGGGTGTTCACCCTCCAGTTCGACGACCAGAACCGCAACGGCGGCGTGATCAACGTCCCCAATTCCATTGCTCAGTCGTTCTGTGTCAAGACCCAGTTGGTGATCTCACCGGTGACCGGCCATAACTGCTCCGTCCGGTTCCTGAATTCCCCGATCCAGGATGCCTGCCTCAACCAACCGTGGGTGCACAACCCTGCGGCGATCGACCCCGACGGGGATAGTCTGAGCTATGAGCCGGCCGTATGCCTTGGCCTGCTCTGCGAACCGATAGCGGGTTACAGCTTTCCGGCCCCGAATTACAGCATCCATCCGGTCACCGGAACGATCACTTGGAACGCGCCGCAACAGCAGGGTGAGTTCAACATCGCGTTCATCGTGCGGGAATGGCGACGGCAGAACGGGGTGCTCTACAATGTGGGATGGGTGACCAGGGATATGCAGATCACGGTGGTGCCTTGTGACAACCGGCCCCCGGTTATCGCGGAGATCGATGATACCTGTGTGGTGGCAGGAACTTTCTTGACCTTCAATGTACAG
>JAHEFL010000277.1 GCA_024640205.1 Flavobacteriales bacterium
GTTGGGAACACGGAATCCAGTGATGGGGATGTTTCTGCGAATAATGGTGGCAAGGATATGTGGGTGGTGAAACTGGATGGGAGCGGTGGCATGGAATGGGAGTCCTCCGTGGGAGGCACCATGGACGATTTCGGGATTGATGCCGTTGAATTGGCCGGTGGTGGGTATGTCATCGTCGGCAGTACGGATTCGAATGATGGTGATATCGGACCTGGGCATCATGGTATGCGCGACGTTTGGGTCGTGGAACTGTCGTCTTCGGGGTCGGTGATGTCATCGGTGCCTTTGGGTGGTTCGGACAATGAATATGCATCGTCGGTGATCGCGGATGGGAACGGCTTTTTCGTGACTGCACATTCATCCTCGATGGATGGGAACGTTACCGGTAATGAGGGAGCTTCTGACGTGTGGCTTCTTCGATTGAATGATCAGTATACGATCGATTGGGAGGTGAGCTATGGCGGAAGCGATGACGATTATTCCTCGGACGCGGCGCATGTGCAAGGTGGGGGCTTCATCATACTGGGAAGCACGCATTCCTCGGATGGGGATCTGAGCGGTAATAACGGCAGCAGGGACCTTTGGGTGTTACGCGTGGATAATGCCGGTGCTTTGATCTGGCAGATGAACTATGGTGGCAGTGGCTTTGATATAGGCAGCAGTATCGAACAGACGGATGACCTGGGCTTCTTCATCCTGGGGAGTTCGAACTCTTCGGATGGCGATGTGGAAGGCAATAATGGAGGGAACGACTACTGGGTGATCAAGTTGAGCAGCACCTCGGGCATCGGCGAAGAGGAAATGCGGGAAGTTGCGATACTGCCGAATCCCAGTGAGGGCATGGTGTCCGTCCTTAACCCACTATCCGAGGAGCGTGCCGAGCTCTTCGTGTACGACCAGGCCGGACGATCGGTGCACCAGCAACTCATCAATGGTCCCAGAGCGAATGTGGACCTGAGGCATCTAGCTGGCGGCACCTATCAGCTCCTGATCCGTTCAGGCCGATCGCTGGCGTCGGGTTCCGTGCTCATCCGCTGATCGGGATCAGGCGGGGCTGAGCTTCAGCATGTTGGCCATACCCTGTTCCGAGATGGGCATGCTCGCGATGTTCACCACCAGGTCACCCTCGTCCACGAATTGTTTCTTCCGCAGGATCAGCTTGATGTCCGCAATGGTATGGTCGGTACTCACGGTCTTATCATAATACTCGGCCCGGACCCCCCAAAGCAGATTGAGCATGGTAAGTATCCGCTTGTTGCTCGTGAATGCGAAAATGTGCGCTTTGGGACGCATGCTGCTGATCTTGAAGGCCGTGTAACCACTGTGCGTCATCGTGACAATGGCTTTGATGTCGATGGCCGCTGCCATCCTGACGCTGGCCATTGAGATCGCATCGCTCACCATGCGTGCATCCTGTTCAAGCGGTGGAGGGGCCACATTGTACATGGTATCGCTCTTCTCCATTTCCGACAGGATCAGGCCCATGGCCTTAACTACCTCCACCGGATGTTTACCCACGCTTGTTTCGGCGCTCAACATCACCGCATCCGCGTGATCCAGCACCGCGTTCGCCACATCGTTCACCTCGGCGCGGGTCGGTGTGATGTTGCTGATCATGCTCTCCATCATCTGGGTGGCCACGATCACTGGCCGGTGCATGGCCAGACACCTGCGGATAAGATCCTTCTGGATCAAAGGCACCTGCTCCATGGGCACCTCCACTCCCAGGTCCCCTCTGGCCACCATCAACGCATCGCTCTCCCTGATGATCGCGTCGATGTCCAACAGCGCTTCGGGCTTTTCGATCTTGGCCACGACACGTGCAGACCGCTTTTTGCCATCGATGATCCGCTTCAGCTCCACGATGTCCGACGCGTTCCGCACAAAGCTGAGCCCGACCCAGTCCACGTCATGCTCCAAGGCAAAATCCAGGTCCTCCAGGTCCTTCTCGGTGAGGCAGGGCAGGCTGATCTTGGTGTTCGGAAGGTTAAGGCCCTTGTTGGCACTCAATAGTCCGCCATGGATCACCCGTGTGGTCACCACCTTGGAGCCATCGGTATCGATCACCTCCAATCGAAGTTTCCCATCATCGAGCAATACGACCTCGCCTTTCCTTACATCGTTGGGGAATTGTTGGTATGTGGTGCTCACCAGTCCTTTTCGGCCCTTGATGGCTTCCGTGGTGATCCGGAGCTCTTCACCGGCGACAAGTTCGATCGCGGCATCCTCCATCTCACCCACGCGCATCTTGGGCCCCTGCAGGTCGGCAAGGATGGCCGTATTCAAGCCCAGCTCTTCGTTCAAGGATCGAATGTTCTTTATCAGCTTGTCGTAGAATTCATAGCTGCCATGGCTGAAATTCAGTCGGCATACATCGACCCCTTCGATCATCAATTCCTTCAGTACCTCCCGGGGGGAGGATGCTGGTCCTATCGTGGCGACGATCTTGGTCTTGGGATCGTTCTTTGCCCTGGTATCGTTCATGCTGTGCACTGGAGGAGTTTGTCGCCCGAGCGGAGCGACGCGAGTTCGATCGGGAAAGCGGTGAGCACGAACTCGGCCTGTCGCACCTCTTCCAAAAGTTCAGGTCGTAATTCCTGCATTTCCTTGTCCAAAACCATGAAGTAGTCCGCCTGTCGCTGTTCCCTCACCAGAACGCCATCACTGCCGTGATTATTCACCAGTACCAATATCCCTGGCACATCCTCCAAGGCATGATCGAACACGGAGTAATGCACGGATCTTCCTTTTTCCGTGTTCGTCATGTCGGATCGACGCCTGGTCAATGAGATCTTCAATTGCCGGTTCAGTGACCAGCACAAACGGTAATCATTCACGTGGCAACTGATACCGATGACCAAGTGATCGGGAGGGTTAGGGTCCTCCAGCGTCAGTCTGGTCATGGGTCTATCCTTCATGAAGTATCATGCGGCCCTTTCCGCTAAGTCCCAAAGGTAGACACCGGTCAGGGCGGCAAGTTGAACTACGACGCCGTTCGATCGCCCCCTGAGTCTTTATCATTCCGGCTCTTCCGCCGCGCGGGGCGTTTCTTACGCGCTCGAGGTTTGGACCCGGCCTCGTCAACCTCGTTTTTCGATACGGTTCTTCTGGATGCCTGTGGACGCCGGGAACGCATGCTTCCAAAGGCGCTTTGAGCAGCGTCCTGCTCAGCCACCTTCTTACTGCCGCCGGACCCGGTGCCACGCACCTTGCTATCAATGAGCACCTCTGCCACATAGGTCCGGTTCCTGCCGCTTCCTTCCTCCCGGATAACGAATTCCACTTTCCTCCGGCGCTTCTGGCCCCATTCAAGCAACCGGCTCTTTCCGTCCTTGTCCTCCTTCGCCACTTCCTCCAGATCGACGTGATGCAGGAGAAGCTTGACCACTGCCTTCCTCGTCCGTTCGAATCCCTTGTCCAAAAAGATGGACCCGATCAAAGCCTCGAGCGCATTACCAGGGACCGAGGACTCATGCGTACGTGCAACGTTGCTCTCCATCACCCGGACGATACCGATATCCTTGGCCAGCGCATTCAGCTGCGCACGGCTCACCAGCTTGCTGCGCATCCGCGTAAGGAACCCCTCGGGTTTATCCGGGTAGCGATTGAAGAGCATTTCCCCGATGATGGAGTCCAGGATGGAATCCCCAAGGAACTCAAGCCGTTCATTATCCGGGATATCTGGCCGGTCCTCCGGGATGGCGCTACTGTGCCTCAGTGCCTGCCGGTACAATGGCAGATCGCCCGGTGTTAGATGAAAG
>JAHEFL010000011.1 GCA_024640205.1 Flavobacteriales bacterium
CGTAATAGCCGTTCGCCATGGGCACATCAGTACCCAGGTACGCCGCATTGTTCGTGGCCACCCAGGGGATGAGCTGGGAAACAGCGGCCCGCAATGTGAAGGGGTTCACCGCAGCATCAGCAAGACCGAGATGATGGGCCCGATCGATGTGCGGACCGACCTCCCACAGCGCGTGGAAGGTGCCGATGGCGAGCAGCATGGCGACCGCAGCAGCGAACAGGGCGGCGCCAAGCATCTTTGGAATGCGTTCCCGAGCTCCAGTGACCCAGGCCTTGTAAACTGCGTGCAGACCGAACGCCAACAGGGGATAGCTCGCCACGAGGAGGAAGGTGTGATTCCCTCCCGTCAGGAGAAAGAACAGGAACACGGCCACGACCAGGGCGTTCCGTGCTGTGGGCGCATCCAGCATCCGGATCGCATACAGGAACAACCAAGGCATCCATGCTGCACTGATCACCGCATAGAAATGCATGGCATGGCCCGTGAAGAAGCCGCTCAACGCGTAGGCGGAACCGGCCAGGAATGCCGGGACCTCCTGCGCACCGAGTTGGAGGGCGAAGCGATACATGCCCCAGCCCCCGAGCGCGACGTAAGCGAGAAAGAGCAGGGATAGGGTGTACGCCCCGTGACCCAAGGTCCCTCCGATCAGCAGTGCTTCCGGGTACCAGGCCGGGCCCTGCAGATCCGCGTGCACCGGATAGCCCATTTGCTGGTATGGGTTCCAAGCCGGGATCGCACCATCCTGCATCGTGGCGGACAGGAAGAAGCGCCATGGCAGCCAGCAGTCCAGGGTGTCCCCTGCCGATATGCTGTACTGGAAGGTGCTTAACGGCCAATAGGCCAGGAGAACAAGGAGAAGGATCCAGAACCCACCGGGGCGCAGAAAGCGCTGATACCATGGAGCGGGCATGCGCGCAAGATAGGTCCGGCTGAAGTGGCTCAGGCCTTCTTCAATCGCGGCTCACGCGCACCCGACAAGCGCTTGATCTCACTGAGCTTCAGGAGTGCCTCCACCGGAGTGATCGCATCAATGTCGATCGCCTGCACCTCATCACGGATGCGCTCCAGAGCGGGATCATCCAACTGGAAGAAACTCAATTGCAGTTCGCGCTCCAGATCGTGCGTGGCCCCTTTGCTCACATGGGTCGGGCCTTTGGCGTCCACATCCTCACCGAGGTCACCACCGTGACTGCGCTCCAGATGTGCAAGGACCCTCTTCGCCCTATCGATGACGCGACGCGGCATGCCGGCCATCTGCGCCACATGGATCCCGAAGCTGCGATCGCTTCCACCCGGCTGCAATTTCCGCAGGAACAACACCTTGCCATCCACCTCCTTCACGGCGACATTGGCGTTCCGGATGCGCGGAAAGCTGGCCGCCATTTCATTCAGTTCGTGGTAGTGTGTGGCGAAAAGCGTCTTCGGGCGCGAAGGATGCTCGTGCAGGTACTCGGCGATCGCCCAAGCGATGGAGATCCCGTCGTAGGTGCTGGTACCGCGGCCGATCTCATCCAGGAGTACAAGGCTACCTGCCCCGAGGTTGTTCAGGATGCTCGCGGTCTCGTTCATCTCCACCATGAAGGTGCTCTCCCCGGTGCTCAGATTATCCGAAGCCCCCACCCGCGTGAAGATGCGGTCCACCACCCCGATCCGTGCACGCTGCGCGGGAACGAAGCTCCCGATCTGGGCCATCAGTACGATCAATGCGGTCTGCCTCAGAAGGGCGGATTTACCGCTCATGTTCGGACCGGTGATCACGATCATCTGACCGTCGTCGGGGTCCAGCACCACATCGTTCGCCACATAGGGCACGCCCGGTGGAAGCTGTTGCTCGATAACCGGATGCCGCCCGCCGGTGATCTCCAGGACATGTCCATCATGCAGTTCGGGCCTGGTGTAGCTCAACGCCTTGGCGCCATCTGCAAAGCCACGCAACACATCCAGTGCCGCCAGGGCGATGGCCGTGGAGCGTATGGGTTCGATCGCCTTCACCACTTCCTCCACCACACCCTGGAACACCTCGGTCTCCAGGGTCTGCATGCGTTCCTCCGCTCCCAGGATCCGCTCTTCCAAGGACTTCAACTCTTCGGTGATGTAGCGCTCCGCGTTGACAAGCGTCTGCTTCCTCACCCACTCGGCGGGCACCTTGGCCTTGTGCGTATTGCGAACTTCCAGATAGTATCCAAAGACGTTGTTATAGCCCACCTTCAGCGATGGGATACCGGTCCGTTCGCTTTCGCGTTGCTGGGCTTCCAGCAACAGGTCCTTGGCATGCGAAGACACATGTCGCAGTTCATCCAGCTCGCTGTGAACGCCGCTTCGGATGACACCGCCCTTCTGCAATGTGACCGGTGTGGCCAGTTCTATCGTGGCTTCTATCCGTGCCGCGATCCCAAGCGGTGGTCGTACCTCCTGGGATGCTTCCTGGAGTACTGCTCCGGCTTCCATCAAGCCATCCCGCAAGCGCCCGGCAGCTTCCAAGGCGTGCTGCATCTGGAGCAACTCGCGTGGGTTGATGCGACCGGCGGCGGCCTTGCCGGCCAGTCGTTCGAGGTCATTGATCCGATCGAGTTCCTTACCCACCATGTCCATCACCCCTTCCTGCTCAATGAAAGAGGCGACACGGTCCAGTCGCTGATCGATGGCATTTCTGTCGAGCAAGGGGAAAAGCAACCACCGTTTGAGCAACCGCGACCCCATGGGTGTGACGCATCGGTCCATGCTCTGCAGCAGGGTCCGCGCGCCTTCGTTCACCGGCACCACCAATTCCAGGTTCCTTACCGTGAAGCGGTCCAACCCCACGTGTTGCGCACTTCCGATCCAGCTCAAGCGCCCGATGTGTGCCAGGCGCTCGTGGCGTGTCTCGCCCAAGTAATGGAGCACGGCACCTGCCGCACGTTGTGCCAACTCCATTTCCTCCACACCGAACCCCTTCATGGACGCTACGGAAAACTGACGCAAGAGCCGCTCCCGGGCGAAATCGTCGGTGAACGCCCAATCATCCAGCAAATAGATCGCGTAACGCTGGTCCAGCGTTGAAAGAAAAGCGTCCCGGCCCTTCGGCAACAACACTTCCTTGGGTGCGTGCCCATCCAGCAGACGGGCTACATGCTCCTCACCACCCTGCCCCACCAGGAATTCACCCGTGGTGACATCCAGGAAGGCCACGCCGTAATTCCCCTTGGCGCCACAAACAGCGGCCAGCCAATTGTTGCTCCGCTGATCGATGACCTGATCGCTGAAGGACACGCCAGGGGTGACCACCTCGGTCACCCCACGCTTCACGATGGTCTTGGTCTTTTTCGGATCCTCCAGCTGATCGCAGATGGCCACGCGGTGACCGGAACGGACCAACTTGGGCATGTAGGTCTCCAGCGAATGATGCGGGAAGCCCGCTAACTCGATGTCGCTGCCCCCGTTGTTCCGCCGGGTCAATGTGATGCCAAGGACCCGGGCGACAAGGATCGCATCAGCGCCGAAGGTCTCATAGAAATCACCGACACGGAACAACAGGAGGGCATCTGGATACTGACCCTTGATCGTGTTGTACTGGTGCATCAGCGGGGTCTCCCCCGATGCGTTCGCTTTCTTTGTCCGTCCTGCTCCCATCGGCTACTTTCGCCCGGCCCACAAGGTACGTCCGGCCCTTGGAGCCGTTCCGCCAACACGACCCTCCGTTCTTCACATTTTCCGAACAAACATGCCCGTTGGAGACCGCAAGTTGCACATGGATGAGCTCGGCCGTCCCGCGCCCGATGATCCCCGGGTACTGACCGGTCGCAAGATCCGCGTGGTGCTGGATGATGTACGCAGCAGGCACAATGTGGGGTCCATCTTCCGGACCTGCGATGCATTCGGCGCGGAGCGGATCCACTTGTGCGGTATGACCCCGCTCCCTCCCCATCGCGAGATCGAGAAAACGGCGCTCGGTGCAACGGATACCGTTCCATGGAGCCACGAGGGGGATGCGGCAAGCATCGTGCAGCAACTTCAGAGCCAAGGCTATCATGTGATCGCCGTGGAACAGACCGTGAACGCCGTCCCCTTGGACAACATGGATATCCTTCCGGATGCTCCTTTGGCGCTTGTATTCGGGAATGAACTGCGCGGCGTTTCCGATGCGGTCGTCACGGCATGTGACCGCTGTGTGATCGTGCCCCAGTTCGGAAGCAAGCATTCCTTGAACGTTTCGGTGTGCGCAGGAGTGGTGCTCTGGGCCTTCTCCGCAAGCGAACGAAGTGCTCTGGATCTGCGTAAGAACGCCACCTGATGCGCTTGCATTCCGATTTTCACATGTCAATGGGTATAGAAGGTGAACCCAAAACCTTGGCTACCAGCTAAAGCGTCTATATTTGGCTGCCGTCGACCGGACCGATGTATAAGACCTCTACGCTCAAGGCCTTCGTCCTTTGTATTGCCGGATGCCTGCTGGCCGCGCCATTGAGCGCCCAGTACTTCAGGCAGTCAAGCTATTGGAAAACAGCCCGTAAGGAGGTCACGTTCGGCTTCGGGATATCCAATTTCCTGGGTGAACTGGGCGGTAGGAACCAGATCGGCTCCCCCTTCGTGTGGGACCTTGAACTGAGCCAGACGCGTCCGGCCGTGAGCATCAGTTATCGGTATTATGTGGCACAGAAACAGGCTTTTCGATTGGGCCTTACCTACGGTGTACTCGCCGGAAATGACAACCTGACCGAGGAGCCGTTCCGGAACAACCGGAACCTCAACTTCAAGTCGGACATCGTTGAACTACAACTGGTGTACGAATTCCACCTGTACCGGGAGGAGCTGGGGCATGTATATGACCTGAGAGGGGTGAAGGGCACCAAATCCTCACGGGTAGGCCTTTACTTCTTTGCTGGTGTGGGCGGGATGTATTTCGATCCGCGGACCCAGTTCAACAATGCATGGGTGCGCCTGAAGCCCCTTGGGACTGAAGGACAGGGCCTGGAGGGCGGAGCAGAGGAATACAGCAATTTCGGCGTGAATATCCCGATGGGGGTGGGCGTGCGGCGCGCGTTCAGCAAGAATTGGAGCGTTGGGTTTGAATTGCAGTACACCAAGACCTTCACGGATTACATGGACGATGTGAGCGGGGTGTATTATGACAACGATGCGATCCTTAGCGCCTACGGACCCGAGGCGGCATTCCTTGCCGATCCCAGCCTGAACAAGATCCCGGGGCAAACTGCAGATGGCCAGCAGCGCGGTGACCCCGATGATCTGGACGCGTACTTGTTCTTCAAGTTCCACGCGCACTACAAGATCCACAAGTACCGCAGCGGCTCCAAGAAATACCGCGCACGGATCCGCCGCCAGAAGATCGTGTTCTAAACTCGGCTTACGCACTTGAAAGGCCCTGCCGTTCGGCGGGGCCTTTTGCGTTCTTGGGGTGTTGAGCAGGGCACAAGACTTTTCCCGCTTGCAGCATGCCGAAGGTCGTCCGCCAAATGCGCAGACAGACCCGACGGAGGTTTGGTGGCGGTCACGGTTCACCCTGCGTGGGTTCAGTCTTCAAATTCCACGCGCACTACAAAATCCATAAGTACCGTAGTGGGTCCAAGAAGTACCGCGCGCGGATACGCCGTCAGAAGATCGTCTTCTAAGCCGGACCAACCCACTTGCTAGGCCCTGCCCAACGGCGGGGACTTTTGCATTCAAGGGGGGGTGTAGTGTGACCACGCATCCAAGATCCGCAGCAGCACTAACGATCATTCTCGCGGGAGCAGGGTTAAAGCACTGTAGCGATCCATGATCCGCCGCACTTCCGGTCATCATTTCACTTTCAAACCACCGATCACCCGACCGATCACGTACGCTGCGAAAATGGTCACGAATGGAAGCTTGAACAAGATCCACATGGTGTCCGTCTCGGAAAGAATGCTAAGTACCACAGCTAACGTAATGATCACAATAATATCCCAGTAGGTCTTCTTCATGGCTCCGTGCTTTTCAGTCCATTCTATCCGAAAAATAGCACGCTCGGGTCCCCCAAGCCCATTTCCTGGCCATCTCATCTACCGCAGCAGAACGATCAGAACCTCTATCAAACGAAGAAGCCCCCGCCGAATGGCGAGGGCTTCCCAATTTCGCTTTGTACGCTATCAGAGACCCAACTGGCCTTTGAAGTTGCGGAACTCGAGGTCCTTGAGGGCTTTCTCGCGCAGGCTGGCATCCTTCTGAACCGCCATGCCGAGCTGGCTGCGGACGAGGTCGCCGTTGTTCTGGCGAGCTGCTGCGATGGCCATCAGGTAGTGACCCATGGCCGTGTCCTTCTCAGGGCTCTGCTCCAGGGTGCGCTGCGCACCAGCTGCATCACCACCCAGCATCTTGGCCAGGGCGGCGTTGAAGCTGTTGGTACCGCTCATGTTGCTGTTGGCAGCGCCGTACTCCCCGTTCTGGATGTTGATGAGACCGAGGTTGTACTTCACCTCCGGACCAGCTGCCATGGCCTTGCCATAGAGGTCGGCCGCTTTCTTGCGGTCCCCCTTGAGGCGGGCAACGACACCAAGGTTGTTCGTGCTCACCGGGTTGGCCTGGATGCTGTTCGCCTTCTGGAACTGCGCCTCAGCCTCCGCCATCTTGTTCTGCATCATCAGCACGTAGCCCACATTGTTGGCGGCACGGTGGTCGGCCGGGTGGATGCGCTCACACTCGCGGTAGATCCGCAGCTGCTCGTTCAGGTCGGTGGTGAGCGTGGCGGCGAACAGCAGTTCCTCCACGTTCAGGCTGTCCGGCGAGGTCTTGCTCATGGCGGTCAGCTGCTCATCTGTCTTTCCAACGCGCTCATAGTTCAATTTCATTTCGCTGCGACGCAGGGCCGGCAGGATCTGGTCACGGATCTCCAGGTAGGTGGCGGCCATGTTCTTGATCTCCGCCTCGCGCTTGCTCACATCAGGATACATCTCCAACACACGGAGCACGAGGTCCTTATCCGGAATGCTGCTGGACTGCATAGCTGTCTTGAAGCCATCCCAGTCCTCCCCACGTGGATTGTTCGTGAAGAAGCCCTCTTCCTTGGCTTTTTCACTTTTTGCTTTGGCCAGTTGGCCTTTGGCCCAAGCCGAAGCGCTCTTGGCACGATCATCAGCCAGGTTCTCGTTCAAGCTCAACTCACCTTCAGGACTCGCCCACGCATCCGTGGTCATGCCAAGCAAGTTGATGTTGGTCACCTTGGCGAGTCCCTTGATGAAATCCGCCATCGCCTTCACGTCCGCCTCGCTCAATTCGCTGGAACGTACGTTGCTCGAGTTAACGAGGTAGTTGATCGTGGCAGCCTCGCTGTGGTTCGTGACACGCTGGAAGGCATCCTTGGCAAGGAGCACCTTGTCATCGCTCAGCATCAGGTACGGCGTGGTGATCACACCGTCGGTCAGCTTGATCGGATCGAAAGGCATTTCCTTCTTACCCTGACGCCCCATGATCATCAGCATCAACTCGCTGGTCTCCATGCTCGGCGTGTAGGCCACCTTGTGGTTGTAATTAAAGGCCTTACCGGTCTCGTAGGGAATGACCGTGTAGTTGCCCACAGCAGCTTCACCCTGGAAGTATGCGGTCTTGAACGGCGTTTCTCCCCCGGCATAGGTCAGGGTGGGGGTCAGCTCCACCTGGGCCTTCTTGTAGAAATACTTGCCCGGAAAATTCCCATTGATATTGAGATCAACGGAATCACCCTGGACGATCAGTGGGTTGGGGTCGACGGTGTACTTGATGTTATCGACGTACTTCTTCATCTTGCCCAATCCGCCGCAACCACTGAGTACCAGTGTCGCTCCGACCAGTAGGGCCCAGCCCTTCAGTTGCCGCTTTTCCATGAATTCAATGCTTGTTTCGTGATTTCGGCTGCAAGTATAATCACTTGCACTCCAAGGATGTACCTTTTCGTGTCATACCATTTCTCCACGATCCATGGTGTGCATTATAATCGGACCACCTGATATCGCGCTCCAGCCCCTGCGATCAGGTCTTTCAATCGATCGTAGGCCTGCGGCTCAGCCAGCAGGTCATGGTCGCCCAGATCCACGACCAGGGACTTTCCACCGGACTGCTTCTGCAAGTGGTCGAGGTAGCGCTCCTGAAGCTTCATAAGGTAATCCGCCCCGATCCGTTGTTCATAATTCCTTCCCCTTGATCGGATCCGATCCTTGAGCCGGTCCAACCCCAAATGGAGATAGACGATCAATTCCGGGCGCGGCAGATCACCGTACATGATGGTGTAGAGATCGCGGAACAAGGCATATTCGTCCTGTTGCAGGGTGACGTGTGCGAACACCAGCGATTTCCCCAGTGAGTAGTCCGCTATGGTGAGGGGTTGGAAGAGATCCTGGTGGGTCACCTTCTTGAGCTGGTGGTAGCGCTGGGCCAGGAAGGAGAGTTCCACGGAAAACGCGAAACGTTCGGGGTCCTCATAAAAACGCGGGAGAAAGGGGTTGTCGTCGAACTCCTCCAGCACCAGTCGGCCCTGCCAATCCTCGGCCAAACGACGTGCGAGGGTGGTTTTACCAGCCCCGATAAGGCCCTCCACGGCGATGTAGCGATACGGGAGAATCGTGTTCATGATCACGAACGCATGGCGTTCTCGAAGAGCACTTGTTGCGCATCACCCAGCAACTCAAGTATGGTCCGTCCAAGTGCCGGGTGCACCATCGATGGTGCCACATCCGCGGCCGGGGCAAGCGCGAACAGGCGATGCTGCATGCGTGGGTGTGGAACGATCAGATCAGGACCTTCGATGATCCGATCGCCGAAGAGTAGTATGTCGATATCCATGGTCCGCGGCCCGGGATGTGCGGCACCCGTTCGCTCCCTGCCCAGTTCCTTTTCGACCTCCAACAAGCCGGCCAGAAGACCTTCTGGATCCCGATCCGTAGTGAGTAGAATGGCGCGGTTCAGGAACAGCGCGTCATCCTCGAAGCCCCATGGTTCACTCCAATGGTCACGGCTTACGGCGAGGATCCGCCCCAGACTTCCCTGTATACGTTCCGCGGCACGATCCATGTTCGATCGCACATCACCGCGATCGGCTCCCAGCAGCAACAGAACCTCTTCCGCTCCGGTCATCGGCAACAAATCTACCCGGCCCGTCGGCCTCTTATCCACCTGCTGTCCCGTTCATGTGATCCGCGCACAATGGAACGTGAAGGCGCCCTAGTTTCGGGACCTATCATTGAAACTAGACGATCATCATGAGACAGTTCCTAAAATTCGTCCTCGCCTCCATGTTGGGCACGTTCCTCGTCGGGGCGGTATTGATCTTCCTTCTTATCGGGATGATCGCGGCAGCCGGGGCGGGATTCGCATCCAAAGGGCAGACCACCACCATCGACAAGAACACGGTGCTGCACCTGACACTGGAGAATGAGATCATTGATCGCAGCAGCGCGGAGCCTTTCGACCTGGACCTGGGACCCTTCAAGGCCAATACACCCACTGGTTTGAACACCATCCTGGCGAGTTTGGAGAATGCGAAAACAGATGAGAAGATCAAGGGCATCTTCCTGGATCTGCAGGGCATTGAGGCCGGGTTCTCCACGTTGCGTGAGATCCGCAACAAGATCCTCGAATTCCGCGCGGAGAGCGACAAGCCCGTGATCGCCTACAGCGATTCGTACACCCAGGGTTCGTATTACCTGGCCACCGCCGCGGACGAGATCTACCTGCAACCCAAGGGTGATCTGGACTACCGTGGTCTACGCAGCGAATACATGTTCATGAAGGGCATGTTCGATAAGTTGGACATCGACATACAGTTCATCCGGGGCTCAAACAACAAGTTCAAAAGCTTCGGAGAAACGTTCACGGAGGATAAAATGTCCCCTGCGAACCGCGAACAGAACCGCCTCATCCTGGCCGGCTTGTGGGAGGACCATCTCACTGCGGTCTCTTCCAAGACCGGCCTCGATGCGGCCCGCTTGAACACGATCGCCAACGACCTGCTCGTCCGCAATGCCGGCACGGCCCTGGAGAACGGCTTGATCGATGGATTGAAATTCCGGGATGAGGTCCTCGATATCCTGAAGGAGCGTATGGATCTGGACGCGGACAAGGAGATCCTTACCGCCGACCTGCGACAGTACAGCCGCTCCTTCAAGCCGAAGGGTCGAGCCTCCAAGAAAGGCAAGGATGGAAGCGCCACGGAAAAGGTCGCCGTGATCTATGCCGAGGGAGGGATCATGAGCGGTGAAAGCGAGGATGGCACCATTGGCAGCACCTCACTTTCTGCCACGATACGGGAGGCGCGCGAGGATTCGACGATCAAGGCGATCGTGCTGCGGGTCAACTCACCCGGCGGCAGTGGCCTGGCCAGCGATGTGATCTGGCGTGAGGTGGACCTGGCGCGGGGGACGAAACCCGTGGTGGTGAGCATGGGGGACGTGGCTGCGAGCGGTGGATACTACATCTCCGCGCCCGCCTCGAAGATCTATGCATCGCCCACCACCATTACCGGCTCCATCGGGGTATTCGGCATGATCCCGAACATGCAGGGCTTCTTCAAGAACAAGCTGGGCATCACCTTCGATGGGGAAAAGACGCACCAGTATGCGGATATGATGACGGTGAGCCGTCCGTTGACCGCACAGGAAAAGCAGATCATACAGGGCTACGTGGATGATTTCTACGATGGATTCAAGGAGCGCGTGGCAGCGGGCCGCAAGATGACCGTGGCCCAGGTGGACAGCATCGGGCAGGGCCGGGTGTGGACCGGTGTGGAAGCCAAGAAGCTGGGCCTGGTGGATGAGTTGACGGACTACAGGAAGGTGGAGCTGCCGGAGCAGAAGGACCTGCTGCAACAGATCCTCGAGGACCTGAACGCCCAGGCCCGCATGTGGGCAGCTTCGGTCTGGCTTGGAGAGGATGCCGCGATGCTTCGCCAATACAAGCGTGTGCGTGAGGTCCGTGAACAGACCGGGATCATCGCACGCATGCCCTACGATCTGGTGATCCATTGACCAGCCCAGGAAAGGGTAGGAATCACGAAAGGCCCCGGAGAACCGGAGCCTTTCGCTTGCCCTAACGATCGGTCCATTGGACCAAAACCCGGATAATGCTTACGCCGGGCTTTTCAAAAGGTTACACGGATGGTTGAAATTCCACGTTCACGTGGTACCCCGTGTGGTTCCGGACATTGAGCACCTGACCATCCTCCCAGATGAGGTATTGCCCCTTGGCCCCCATCAGCCGGCCCTCCACCACAGGGGTCTTCGCCAGTTGCACGCTCTTCACCTTGGGTGGATAGGCCAATACCGGATAGTGGAGAACCACGGGCTCCTCCTCCGTCAATAAATGCTCTTGAAGGTCCGCCCTCAAAGCGCCACGGACCGCCGCCCTCATTCCTCGCAAGGCGTCCGGATCAGGATCGACCTTCTTCAGCATCGCACGCCAGTTCGTTCGGTCGGCCAGGATGCGCTTCAGGTCCACCTCGATGAGCCCGGCGAGCTGGCGATAAGGAACGCGCGCAATGACGAGCGCTGACACCGCGCCCTGGTCGATCCACCGCGTGGGAACCTGTGTGCTGCGTGTCACTCCCACCTTGATGCCGCCTGTGTTGCTGAGGTAGACCGTGTGCTCCTTGGCGTGGTGTTCCTGCTCCCAAGCCGGGTCCCTTCCCTCGCCCAGGTGTGCCCTGCACAACTCCGGACGAACGATGCATTCCGCTGCTTCCGGGGCATCCCGCAGGCAAGGGTAGCACAGGCCCTGGCCGTAGAATTTCTTCACCGGCTTCCCGCATGCGTCGCAGGTAAGTGCTCCCGTGGCGCGCACAGCGAAATGCCCCCCGATCACATGGTCCATGTCCAGTGGGCCTTCATGCAGGCGCATGGTGTAGTGGACAAGCTCATCCGTCCGTGCCATCATCTTCCGCAAAGGAGTTCCTTCGTCCATTCTTTCGTGGCGTATATTTTGGGCTGAAGTTAGCCGACCGATATTCGCGGACGAGCGCATCACATGCCACTTAACGCCCTATTCAGTTTCCTGGTCAAGAAACGCTTGCAGCAGATCCAGCTGTTCAAGGAGGACCCCCGGATGGCGCAGCTTGAGGTGTTCCATAACCTGATCCAAGCCGCGCGCTATACCGAGTGGGGGAGAAAGCACGATTACTCCAGCATCACCGACCCCGACACGTACCGCAAGCGTGTGCCGATCCAGGATTACGATGATGTGAAGCCCTGGGTGGACCGTTCGCGCAAGGGGGAACAAAACCTGCTATGGCCCACGGATATCCGCTGGTACGCGAAAAGCAGTGGCACCACCAACGACCGGAGCAAGTACATTCCGGTAAGCCGGGAGGCCTTGGAGGATTGCCACTACAAAGGCGGCAAGGATCTGATCGCGTTCCACTACCAGCATTTCCCGGAAAGCAAATTGTACCAAGGCATGAGCCTGGTGGTGGGCGGCAGCAGCACCATTGAGCAACTCCGGCCGGACGCTTACACGGGGGATCTATCCGCTATCATCATCCGCAACCTGCCCATCTGGGTGGAGGTCAGGCGCACGCCGGTGATCGAGACGGCCCTCATGGAGAACTGGGAGCAGAAGATCGAGACCATGGCGCGGGAAACGATGCGCGAGGACGTGCGTTGCATCGCCGGCGTTCCCTCCTGGACCCTGGTCTTGCTGAAACGCATCCTTGAACTGACCGGTAAGGAGCACATGCTGGAAGTTTGGCCCAATCTGGAGTTGTTCATGCACGGCGGGGTGAGCTTCAGGCCCTATCGCGCGCAGTTCGAGGCGCTAATCCCCTCGGCGACCATGAACTATCTGGAGAGCTACAATGCTTCGGAAGGCTCGTTCGGTATCCAGGACCGGTATGGTGCGGATGACATGCTGCTGATGTTGGACTATGGCATTTTCTATGAGTTCATGCCGCTTGAGGAACTCGGACGACCCGAGCCACGGACCCTTCTTCTGGAGGAAGTGGAGCCCGGCCAGCACTACGCGCTCGTCATCAGTACGAACGCCGGCCTTTGGCGCTACATGCCGGGTGATACGGTGTGTTTCACGAGCGTCCGTCCCTACCGGTTGCAGGTGAGCGGTCGCACCCGGAGTTTCATCAACGCGTTCGGTGAGGAGCTTATCGTGGACAATGCGGACCGTGGGGTGGAAGCCGCCTGCAAGGCCACCGGGGCCATTGTGACCGAGTACACCGCAGGCCCCATTTACATGGAGGGTGACAGCCTGGGCGGCCATGAATGGATCATCGAGTTCCAGAAGGAGCCGGAGGATCACGACCTCTTCATGCAGGCACTGGACCGGACGATGCGCGAACTGAACTCCGATTACG
>JAHEFL010000278.1 GCA_024640205.1 Flavobacteriales bacterium
TCCAGTGGAGCCCAGAACTCCTCGAGCGTTCGGCAGTGGACCATCTTCGATGCCTATGAGCCGTTCATTCTGGAGTCGGTGAAGGTATATGCGACTGGTAACGGTGATCGGCATTTTGCGCTCGTGGACAACGTCGGTAATTTGATCGAGGAGCGTTACGTGTTCGTCGCGGACGGTACCCAGACCGTTGACCTTGACTTCCACGTGCCGAAAGGGGTGAACCACCGCATCACAGCGTTCGACGATAACACGGAGATCATTCTCCAATTGCACCGGGACAATTCGGGTGTCAGTTATCCCTATGCCATCGGCACACTTGGGTCGATAACCGGAAGCACGGGTGGTGCGGGGTTCTATTACTACCTCTACGACTGGCACGTAAGTACGCCTGATCTGGTGAAGGAGAGTGCCCGCACCATGGTCCTGGCGGATGTGACGGAGGGTGTTGAGGTGAGCGCAAGCGCGTTCCTGAATGGCCCCTATGTCGAGGCGGACAACCTGATGGGCGATGCATTGCGCACGCAAGGCCTTATTCCGGCTTCCGAGCCATACAGCGCCTTGGGATATAGCCACGTTGGCGGTGGCGGAGGGGAGGTTCTCATGCCGTCGCTTCTTCAGGTTACCGGCCCGGATGCGATCGTGGATTGGGTCGTGTTGGAGCTGCGGGATGCCTCGGATCCGGGGATCCGCATCGCATCGCGTAGTGCCTTGATCAAACGGTCGGGTCAGATCGTTTCACCGACGGGAACGAGCGTTCGTTTTGCAGTGGAGAATGGCAACTATCATATTGCCCTGCGCCACAGGAATCATTTGGGTTGCATGACCGCTGCGCCTGTTCTGCTGGAAGCTGGCGCTCCGTTCGTGCTCGACCTCCGTGATGCGTCCACATCCACTTGGGGTGCTGAAGCCCGTAAGACCGTTGGTGCCCAGCGCACGCTTTGGGAAGGCAACGTGATTTTCGATGTGGCGATCAAATACACGGGATCGCAGAACGACAGGGATCCCATTCTATCGGCCATTGGTGGAACGGTCCCGACTTCGAGCGTTACGGGATACTACTCCGAGGATGTGAATATGGATGGTGTCGTACGCTACACCGGGAACATGAACGATCGCGACCCCGTGCTGGTCAACATCGGTGGCACGGTGCCTACGAATACGCGACAGCAGCAATTGCCGTAGGGCGGTCCTTCTGCATCGCTGCGAGGCCACGAAAAAGCCCTGCGCCGGGAAACGGCGCAGGGCTTTTTTTCAGAGAGGCCTATCAGTAATAGATCAAACGACGCACCTTGGCCACGTGCTTGGCCAGGCGGATGACCTGCTTGGTATATCCGAATTCGTTGTCATACCAGGCATAGAGCACTACGTTGCGACCGTCCGGGCTCACGATGGTGGCGTTGCTGTCGAACACACTGCAACACGTATCACCGATAATGTCACTGCTCACCAGTTCGGGGTCGATCTGGTAGTGGATCTGGTTGATCAGATCCCCGTTCAAAGCAGCATTACGTAACAATTCGTTCACCTCCTCCAGTGTGACCTTCTTGTTCAACGTCAGGTTCATGATCGCCAACGACCCGTTCGGGGTCGGAACACGCACGGCATTGGCGGTCAGCTTGTCCTTCAGGCTGGGGATGGCCTTGGTAACAGCGGTGCCAGCACCCGTGCTGGTGATCACCATGTTAATGGCGGCACTGCGTCCACGGCGCGGCTTCTTATGGTAATTGTCGAGCAGGTTCTGGTCGTTCGTGTAGGCGTGAACCGTTTCAATGTGCCCTTTCTCGATCCCCAGGTTATCCTCGATCACTTTCAGTACAGGGCAGATCGCGTTCGTCGTACAGCTCGCGGCACTGAAGATCTGCTCGTTCTCGATGTCCAGGTCCAAGTGATTGATCCCATACACGATGTTCGGGATCTCCTTGCCGGGTGCGGTCAGGATCACCTTGCCGGCGCCCTTGGCCTTTAGGTGACGTTCCAGGTCGGCCCGCTTCGTGAACACGCCGGTATTATCCAGGATCAACGCATCCTGGATGCCGTACTTGGTGTAGTCGATCTCCTCGGGGGCACTGGCAGCGATCAATTGAACCAACTGGCCGTTGATCCATAAAGCTTTGCGCTGGAGATCCTCTTTCACCGATCCCTTGAAAGCGCCATGCACACTGTCGTTCCGGAGCAGTGCCGCGCGCTTCACGATCTCCTCATCGCTCAAGGAGCGCGTGACGATCGCCCGCAAGCGGAGCTGTTGCCCCTTGCCTGCTTGCTTCACCAGTTCGCGGGCGGCGATCCTTCCGATACGTCCGAAGCCGTAGAGCACCACATCGCGCGGAACGAATTTGTGCTTGTCCTCACCGATGAATCCGGCGAGCGTGGTCTTCAGGAAATCCTCCGCTGATGAAGGCTTGGGCGAACTGGTCAGGAATTCGTGCGTCAATCGCCCGATATCCAACTTGGAGGGGGCCAGGTCCATCTCCAAAAGTGTACGCGCCAGTTCCGCCGAGGTGTAGATGTCGATCGGCTTCTTCACGACCTGCTCGGCATAATCGAACAAATTCAGGATCTCCGATGTGCCTACATCGGTGAGGTGGTTCCTGAAGAAGACGAGCTCCACGCCCTTGCCGAACATCAATTGGCCTACGGAATTGGAGAGGTCCACGGCTGCGCGCTCGCGGTCGATATGATCCTTCAGGCCGGCCTCATAGCCGGTCATCGTTTCTACGGTTTCCATCAAGGGAGGTCAAATTGTTGGCAGGAAGGGAAGGAACAGCACGCCAAGGCAGCGCTGCTTCGATCAACCGAGGTAGGCCTTCAGCAATTTGCTACGGCTGGTATGCCGGAGCCGGCGGATGGCTTTCTCCTTGATCTGGCGCACCCGTTCCCGGGTGAGGTCGAACTTGGCGCCGATCTCCTCCAGGGTCAATCCATGGTTGATGGAGATCCCGAAGAACAGCTTCACCACATCACGTTCGCGCTCGGTCAAAGTGCTCAGGGCCCGGTCGATCTCCTTGGAGAGCGATTCGTTGAGCAACAGGCGATCGGCAGGAGCGCTGTCGTTGTTCGGCAGCACATCCAACAAGCTGTTGCTCTCGCCTTCCACGAAGGGAGCGTCCATGCTGATATGACGACCGCTCACCTTCATTGTATCCGCCACTTTCTCAGCTGGCAGGTCAAGGAACACGGCGAGTTCGTCAGCACTTGGCGGACGCTCATATTCCTGTTCCAGTTTGGCGAACGCCTTGTTGATCTTGTTCAGCGAACCCACCTGGTTGAGGGGCAGACGCACGATACGGCTCTGCTCGGCCAATGCTTGCAGGATGCTCTGGCGGATCCACCACACCGCGTAGCTGATGAATTTGAACCCGCGCGTCTCATCGAAACGCTGTGCCGCCTTGATGAGGCCCAGGTTGCCCTCGTTGATCAGGTCGGGTAGGCTGAGTCCCTGGTTCTGGTATTGCTTGGCCACGCTCACTACGAAGCGCAGGTTGGCTTTCACCAGTTTCTCCAACGCAAGGGTGTCACCCTCCTTGATCTTCCGTGCAAGCTCGACCTCCATGTCGGCCGTGATCAATCCCTCCTTGCCGATCTCCTGCAGGTATTTGTCAAGCGATTGACTTTCCCTGTTGGTGATCGACTTGGTGATCTTAAGTTGACGCATCCTTGATGCCACGGTGTCTCTGTTTTAGGTGGTGGGAGGGAAAGTTGCTCGGGTCGGAAAAGGCTGGTCCGGGACCGCGGCCTTCAGGC
>JAHEFL010000279.1 GCA_024640205.1 Flavobacteriales bacterium
ACGTTCCGGTCCGCGACCGCCTTCTGGAACGATGCCGCTTGGCCACATCCGTTGACGGTGAAAGTGAGCGCCAACTTCGATGGGTGCAACCCGGGTCTGGCGACCTGGTATACCATCACCGGCTATGCAGCCTCCACCAACGCTACTGCGAATTACACCTTCGTGAACAGTGGGTTGGTCGATGTGACAGCCGCCCTACCATCAGGTACGACCGGCGATCTTCACATTGCGTTCATTTATAATGGCTCACACCCGAACGGAGTGACCACCACCCTTGACCTTGACGATATCTTGATCCAACAATAACACCGTGCAGATCCTTCCTGCCCAACTTTGACCCCCATGAAACATATTACGCTTTTTACCCTTTCCATCGTGGCCGCAGTTTCCCTGCATGGTCAGGTGGTCTTTACCAGCGGTCTGGAGGACTGGACCGGATCCGTGCCTGACGACTGGGTAGGCAGCAAGACCAACATTGCGGCTAGCGCAGTAACACAAGTCTCCACCGATCCGCATTCCGGGATGTACGCCGTGCGCCTGGAGAACGCGACGACCTCGCACAAGCGCTTCACCACCCAACCCGTATCGGTGACCAACGGTACTTCCTACGAGATCAGTTTCTGGGTGCGGGGTGAAGGAGAGATCCGAGTTGGCCTGTTCGACGGCCGTCCCGGTGGGACCTCAGGGTATGCGCCCTACAACCCATCGAACTACGTCAGCATTTCCGGCAATACTTGGCAAGAGGTCAGCCTGACCATGACCGCCGCCTATGATACCACCGGGGGAGAATTCATCCTGAGCCTGCGAAATACCGTTGCGCCCGAGCATCTGGTGATCGACGATGTCAATATCGAGATCGCCATCATTGAGCCACCTGCAGAGGCGTCGATCCATGATATCCAGGATACGACCCTTCCCAATGGGGATTCTCCATTGCTCGGCGAAACCGTTTTGACCGGTGGTGTGGTCACCGCTGTTGCGAGTAATGGATTTTTTCTCCAGAACGGGGGTGGCCCATGGAGCGGGATCTTCGTATTCAGTACTCTGAACGTACCTGCTCGTGGCGACAGTGTCACCTTCTCCGGGACCGTCACCGAATTTTTCGGAATGACCCAATTGGAGAGTGTGAACGATTTCTCGATCGTTTCAAGCGGGAATCCGTTGGTGGTGACCACGATCACTGCACTCATGGCGAATTCGGAAATGTATGAGGCCGTGCTCTCAGAAGTGATGGCAGCGACCTGCACGAACGTCGATATAGGGAACAACCAATGGTTGGTGAACGATGGTACCGCCGACCTTTCTGTTGATGAACTTCTCCACACCTACGATCCGACCCTGTCCGCAGTGTACAACATCACCGGGCCGATACGGTATTCGTTCAACACCTACCGGATCGTTCCCCGCGATGGCGATGACATTTCCCTCGTGACCGGGATCCAGGACGTTGCCCAGTTCGGCAATGTTCGCGTCGCACCAAATCCTGCCAGCGATCTGGTGAATCTGGAGCTCGGATCGATCAATGGGCGGACGGAGCTTATCGTATCCGATATCACAGGACGCACCGTGATCACCGATGTATTGTCCGCAACGCGCAGTGCGGTCGATCTGAGCGGTTTGTCGAACGGCACCTATGTCTTTACGCTTCGGAGCGGTTCCGCCTCCTGGAGCAGCCGCGTGGTGGTGCAGCACTAAAGCCATCCGCCGATAATAGAAGACCCGCATCTTTCAAGGATGCGGGTCTTTTTCTTGTGAACGGATCTTGATCGTTCCACTACTTTCCTGGATCCCTGACCAGGATCACGAATACTGGGAAGTGATCGCTGAAACCGTCCTGGTACGTATCCCCTACGAAGGTGCGGAACGGATAGCCCGAGAAATTGCCTTCCTTCTGTGTGAGGTAGCTTTCATTGAAGATCCTCACGCCGTAGTAGGCGTAATTGCCGCCGGTCCCGTTAACCAGGGCCGGTGACAGGAGGATCTGATCGAACAGGTTCCATGCATCCCGCCAGGCAAGCGTACCTATGCCTTTCTGATACGGAACATACATCGGGTTGTACAAGGTCCCGTTCACCACTTTCTCCTTATCGCCCGTAGACCGCATGAACCGTTGGACACTGGGGTCGACAGGATCATCGTTGAGGTCCCCCATGTACAATATCCGGGCGTTAGGGTTCGCAGCCAACAAGGAGTCCACGATATGCCGCCCTAATTCAGCTGCTGCTTTCCGGTTCGGCGCGGAACGCTTCTGGCCGCCCCGCCGCGATGGCCAATGAGCCACGATCACATGCGTCGTATCGCCTTCCAAGACACCGCTCACCAGCAACTGATCCCGGGTCAACAGATCGGGCTTGTCCTTCATGTACAAGCGATAGCTTTTATGCGACAACACCTTGAACATATCCGGGTTGTACACGAGCGCACAATCGATCCCTCTTAGATCCGGACCATCCTCATGGATGACCTGATAGTTGCGTTCCTTCAACGGCTGTGTCGCCACCAGGTCCCTGACCACCGAAGCGTTCTCTACCTCAGCCAGGCCAAGTAATGCAAGCCCTTGTGGATGCAACTGCTTGCCCATGTCCCCGATCACGCGAGCAAGTCGATCCAATTTGCGTTGGTACCGTTCCGTACCCCACTGCTTGGTGCTGTTCGGGACATACTCGGCATCGTTCACATCCGGCGAATCAAGCGTATCGAACAGGTTCTCGACATTGTAGAAACCCACTAGGGCTGGTATATACTCCCGGGTCGAGGGCTGGCCTGAGCAGCTTTGCACAGCAAGAATGGAATAGACAACAACGAGGACCGGGGCTACACGCATGGGCTGGAAATAAGGATCGGTGAAAATAGGTCCTTGCTGAGGGACCACCTCGTTCGTTACACCGATCGCGTGCCAAGGAGGATGTACAGTCCTTTCCTTTGTGCCCTATGCAAGCATCCATGCGCAACGGGGTTATGTTGTCCTTCCTGCTCGCCACTGGATATGGGCATGCACAGATCCCGATCTCCCAGGCGCGTACCCTTCCGCCAGGAACATCCGTTACCGTTCGCGGTGTCACCACCAACGATGGCGAACTGGGCACCATCCGCTATCTGCAGGACGAAACAGCGGGGATCGCCGCCTTCCCTGGGACCGGGTCCATCAGTGGCTTCGCTCCGGCCCGGGGTACGGATGTAACGATCAGCGGCACACTGAAGCTCTTCAATGGCCTGCTTGAGATCGATCCGATCACCGACTTTACCGTTCACGCGACCGGCTTGCCGGATCCTGCTCCAATGGTCATCACCCTGCCACAATTGGGCGAAGTCACGGAAAGCAGGTTGGTACGGGTCAACGGTTGCACTCTGGCGAACGCCGGGGCCATCTTCACCAGTGGCACACATGCATTCGTAAGTGCCGGACAGTCCGCCGTGATCTATTTGCGTGCCGGTCATCCTCTGGTCGGTACGATAATCCCAACAGGGGTCGTGGATCTGATCGGGGTCGTATCGCAATACTCCACCGCAACGCCTCCGGCAGGCGGATACCAGCTGTTGCCCAGAGGAGCCGCGGACCTTGTCCTCTCCTCCACTATCACGATCATGGGGGAAATCGCGCAGACGGATATCACTGCGGATGGGTTCACATTGCAATGGACCACCAACCTGCCTGGCAGTTCACAGGTGCTCCATGGGACCACCAGTGCGCTGGGCTCCTTGACCAATGCAGGCGGAAGCAGTTCCATGCATAGTG
>JAHEFL010000280.1 GCA_024640205.1 Flavobacteriales bacterium
CGTTCCACGCTGCACGACCAGGCCACCATACGGAGCGCGTTGCCATCCGAAGAGGTGTAGATGGAACCATCCCCGTGGGACACTTGCTTCACTGCTTCCACCGCAGCCATCATGCGGTCCGTGATCAGGTGACCTTGGAATAGGACCGCAGCGCTCGCGACCGTCGCACCCACCGCCAGGACCAGCAGCCTGCGGCCTCCCCGAAGGCGAAGAATGGCGCCCGATCCGAGAGCCACCATGACCAGGGCCAGGCTGATGATGCCGCTTTTACTTGCCAGCATCGCGGTGAAGATCACGATCACAGGAAGGGCCACCAACAGAAAAGTCCTCAGCCTTCCTTCCTCGACACGACCATGGAGGAACTGGATCCCCCAGTACGCCAGTACCCAACAGCCATACCAAGCGGCATAGCTGGGATGTACTTCATATGAAAGCGTGCTCTGGCTGAAGCAGTTCATCATCCCTTGCTCGGCGTAACAACCTCCTGCCTTAACCAGCCCCAGTAACACGGCCAGCAGCAAGCCCCCCGTGAATGCGATCATGCTGCGCCGCAGGATGGAACGATCCACCGCATGCAACACGAATGCACAGAGCGGGATGAGCACCAGGCCGGCTTTGATCTGAAGGTCGAACAACCCGAAATCCAGATCCGTGGTCCATGCCATACCGAGAAGGTGCAATGCGTAATACAACAGCAACGGTGCGATCACCGACCAGGGCACCATCGGTCTGGTGCGCACCGCCAAACCGATCGCCGGGATAACGGATGCCAACAACGGCAGTGTTACCCACGCTCCGCTGACCGGCAAAACGGCGCAGAGGATCAACCAGGCCCATCTTCCGAGAACCGCTGCATCCCACTTCCCGGTATGCTGTGTGCTGGTCAGTTCGAACAGGTTTCGTTTTGAGGCATCAGATCGAACGGTCCCCGAAGAAGACGTAGCGGTTCAATTTCGTGAAGGTGTATCGGTAGGCCTTGGCACGCGGTTCGGCGGTGAACAAGCTACGCAGGCCGAACGCGACGATCCGGGTGATGCAATGCAGGTACATCGCGATGGCGACAATGAAACCAGCCAGCACTCCGTCATTCTTTCGGGCGAATTTGATACGACTTACGAGTTGGTTGGAGATCATCCGCGTGGGATCGCTGCTGGAGCTTTGTCCACCGATGTGAACGATGGTCGGCCCCTGGAACCGATAGCAGGATCCGCCTGCCTTGCGCACCCGTTCGCAAAAGTCGGTGTCCTCCATCCAGAAAAGTTCAGGGTCCAAACCACCGATGCGCTGGAACAGAGTTCGCTCGAAAAGCATGGCCGCGCCGGACACGAAGCCCACCTCACGATCACGTTCCAACGTGGACGGTTCATAGTGCGTTCGGCGGAAGATGTTGTGAAGGAGGAACAGTTCCAGCAGGGCATCCATCGCGTCGGGCACCTGCCAGGCGCTCACCTGTTCACTACCGTCCGGGTTCAACAGCCTGGGGCCGCTGATCGCGGCGCCCACGCGTTCATGCGCTTCGATCCATTGCTCCACACTTCCCGCCTGCACCAGCGTATCTGGATTGAGCAGGAGAACATACTTCCCGAAGGCCATCTCCATTCCCAGGTTGTTGGCCGGGGAGAACCCGATATTCTCCTTGCATCGGACCAGCCGCACCTTAGGGAATTCAACTTCCACCATGTTCGCGGATCCATCCGGCGAAGCGTTGTCCAGCACGATCACCTCATGCGACACAGCAACCGTTTTCTGCACCGAGCGGATACAGGCTTCCAACACCTCCCTCGTGTTGTAGCTGACGATGACAATGGATACGAGAGGGTTTACGCTCATGCAGCGTGGATCGGACCGAGGCGTTATCCTGCAAACATATCGGTCCCGGCCGGAGCAGGACCGGACGAAAAGCCTTTGCCTAACCCCAAGACCGCATGAAGGGACGCACGATGATCCAGAATGGGAACATCACTATGCTCGTAGCAAAAGCGAGCATCCTGAACACTGCGCTCCCCTCATCCAGGAAGAGGACCTTCTCGCGCTTCACCACGACCATTTCCAGCAGGAAGTCGCAATAGCGGAGCAACAAGGACACCCTTTGGCGGAAGTCAAGGCCACCCTGCACCCACATCTGTTCGCGCACAGGCAGCTGGTATCTCCGCATCGCAGGAAGATCGCGACTGAGGCTATGATGCGCCACGCGGACGCCCACCTTGGCGCGAGGTTCATCCAAAAAATGGAAGTGATGACCCGAGGAGGCGATCCTCATCCAGAAGTCCCAATCCTCCACGTACCGGAATTGCTCCTTGAAGCCCCCAAGCCTATCTACCACGGCCTTGCGAAAGAGCATCGCATTCAGGCGGAAGGCATTGCCGCGTAACAAGCGGGAAACCACCTTGGGGCCTTCGTGACTGAACTTATCCTCAGCTACCGTTCCACCTGCTGCCAGCATATCCACGGATCCTGAAAAGTGAACGAAGTCCGAATAGACCACGGAGACATCAGGAGTATTCCGTAGGCAGCGCACGTGAAGCTCCAATTTGGCAGGCGCCATCACATCGTCCGCATCCAAGAGTTGGATGAACTCGCCTTGCGCCTCCTGCAACGCGCGGTTCCGTGCAGCGGATACACCGCTGTTCCGTTCCATCCTGATGATCCGGAATCGTGGGTCGCGATCGGTGAACTTCGCCACCACGGCAGCGGTATCGTCCGTGGAGGCATCATCAACGATGAGGCACTCCCACTCATGCAAAGTCTGTTCCTCCACGGAACGCAGTGAATCCGTAATGAACGCGCCATAGTTGTACGTCGCGATGATGACCGAGACCCGTGGTCCGCCAGCACAGCTCATCGACCGATGCTTCGATTGAGTGCAGCATAGGCCTGGTAGATCCAATACCAGAAACGCGGGGCGTACCGGCGTTGGATCTCCTTCCGCTCCGCGAGCAGGCGCTGCCGTTGCGCAGGGTCGGAACTCATTCCCCGGGTGTCGAAGCGACTGACCACAAGATCCAATTTCTGGAGAACGGGATCACCTTCATGCAACAGTCGTGTGATAAAAGCGTGGTCAGCGGCGATACGATAGGTGGTATCATATCCACCCTGCGCCAGCAAGGTCTCTCTTCGGATGAACTGCGCAGGATGCGGCAGGGCCTCCTTCATCAACCACGCGGTCGTGATCCTCGCCGGGTAGCGTTTCGTTCGATACACTCCGCGGTCATCGGACAATTCGAGGTCACCGTATGCTATGGTCGTTCCAGGTGCGATCGCGGAAAGAGCTTTCTCCAGGACATCCGCAGCAGCCAGCGTATCCCCCGCATTCAGAAACAGGACCCATGGGGCGGATGCCATTCGCCAACCCTTGTTCTGTGCGTCGAAGATCCCCCCATCCCTTTCGGAGACCCAATGGTCGAGTTGTTCCGCGGATGCTTTGATAAGTTGCACGCTTCCATCCGTTGAACCGCCGTCCACCACGATGTATTCCACCTCCTGGCAGCTTTGCTCGAACACGCTCGCCATGGTGCGCGCCAGACCATCCCGGTCGTTGTAGCAAATGGTGATGACGGCGATCTTCTTCATGCCCTACGCTCCGGTGTACAGCCCGCGATAGGCCGAAGCCACCACGGAACTATCATAGCGCACTCGCGCCGCCGTGGCGATGTGATCATGATCCCAATCATGCTCCAATGCCGTTCGAAGAGCCTTCGCCAATTCCTCCACGTTCCCGGGCTCCACGAGGA
>JAHEFL010000281.1 GCA_024640205.1 Flavobacteriales bacterium
CTGCTTGCCGCTCTGGTGGAGCGCATTGAACACATGGAAGAAGACGTCCTGTGTCTTCTCCTTCCCGGCGAGGAACTGCACGTCGTCGATGATCAGCACGTCCATCATCTGATAGAACTGTGTGAAGTCACCCACGGTGTTGTTCTTCACCGCCTCGATGAACTGCTGCGTGAACTTCTCCGCAGGTACATAGAGGATGGTCTTGTCCGGGTGGTTCTTCTTGATCTCGATGCCGATGGCGTGGATCAGGTGCGTCTTTCCCAGTCCCACACCGCCATAAACGAGTAGGGGATTGAAGGCCGTGCCGCCCGGTTTCTGTGCGACCGCATAGCCCGCACTTCGCGCCAGACGGTTGCAATCCCCTTCGATGAAATTGTCGAAGGAGTAGTTGGGATTGAGGTGGCTTTCCACCTTGATCTTTCGAAGACCCGGTATGATGAACGGGTTCTTGATGGGACTGTTGGCCACATCGATCGGGAGACTGACGGCAGGGTTGCGAACGTCCCTTGCGTTGCTGGTAGGCACCTTGACGGTGTACGGGTTGGCGCTCTTGAAACCGTTCTCCATGATGATGGAGTATTCCAGACGCCCTTCTGTACCCAATTCCTTTTTGATGATCTTCTTCAGCAGCCCGATGTAGTGTTCCTCCAGCCATTCGTAGAAGAACTGCGAGGGTACCTGTATGGTGAGCACGTGGTCAGCCAACTTCAAAGCCTTGATCGGTTCGAACCAGGTCTTGAAACTTTGCTGGCTTACGTTGTCCTTGATCACCTCCAGACACCGTTCCCAGATCTTCTCGTGGTCCTTCTTCATGGAGTGGTCAGAGAGTTTTGGGTTTGGTCATTGGTGGTATGATGTCCTTCGGATCGCTTTTCCACTCGGTGTGGTCCACCCTCCGAAGGGGCGCAAATATGGATCGAAGAAAGTGAAAAAAAAAAGTTGTGTGTACTTGACGGATCGGAAAAAAATGTGATCGAACCGGAAAGGGGTACCTTCTGTGGAAAGCCTTGTCCCTCGCGGGTTTCAGCTAAAGTGGATGAAGTGATGTCCTTGCAGTACAGGATGTTGTGTGTTGGAACGGGCACGCCATCGGAGCAGGTCAAGGATCGGTACATGGGATATTCGTCTCGCTACGTGGAGGGTCCATCCACGCAACGCCAACAAGGTACGCCTTGAACAACGTGCATTGCAAACGAATTTCACTTCGCTTCACGGATCGTTCGGAACGTATATTAAGCGACCATGTACACGCACGAAATGACGCTCCGTGTCCGCTACGGCGAGACCGATAGGATGGGTTTCGTGTACTACGGGAACTATGCCGAGTACTTCGAGGTGGGGCGCGTAGAAGCCTTGCGCAGCCTGGGTTTCGCGTACCGTGCCCTGGAGGATGATGGCGTTCTCCTGCCCGTGCATGACATGCAGATCCGCTACCACCAACCCGCCCGTTACGATGATCTCCTGACCATCCGGACGATGATCGTGACGCTGCCTTCGGTCCGCATCAATTTTCGTTATGAAGTGTTGAGCGCGACAGGCGAATTGCTCACCGAGGCGAGCACGACATTGGTGTTCGTGGATGCTGCCACCATGCGTCCGCGCCGTGCGCCGGACGAACTCGTCGAGGCTTTTGCTCCCTATTTCCGCTGAGACTTCCGTTGCACGGTGATCCCTTGGATCATCCACTCGGCTGCGACCTCTTCCGTCCTGCTCCGAGGAATGGCGACCACCAGTTCGCATGCTTCACCGAAGGCGCTATCCCTTACTACACCATCCATGGCAAGGACCTCCTTGCGCAATGCTTCCACCTGTGCGTAGCTGCACGTGATCTTCATCGCTTCCAGGATCAGTCGTTCCTCGGTGGTGGCGTTCTCAAGTGCGAGACCTGCTGCTTCACCGTACGCACGAACAAGACCTGCCTTGCCTAAAAGTGTACCTCCGAAGTAGCGCACGACGACCACCAGGCAATAGGTGAGTTCCAGCGATCGGATGCGTTGAAGGATCGGTCGACCTGCCGTGCCGGAAGGTTCTCCCGCATCGTTGCTGCGATGCCGTTCCCCATCCTCATCCAACACCCATGCATAGCATACATGCCGGGATGTGTGATGCTCCTTGGCGATCGCTTGCAACCGTTCCTTGATGTCCTCCTCATCCGCCACATGCAACGCATAAGCGATGAACCGGCTGGCCTTTTCCCGCACTTGTGCATGACCTTCACTGCTCAGTGTGCGATAGCGATCGGGGATCATGGATGCGCGTTGAGGATCATCAACAACGCGATAACAGAACAGGCGATGCCGATGTATTGGATCCTTCTTGGTCGTTCGCGGAACAGGAGGATCGACAAGCCTGTTCCGAAGAGGATAACCACGATGTTGATGAGCGGGTAAATACTGCTGCTCTCCATACCTCCATATGCCAGCGATTGAACGACGAAATAGAGTGCCGCATAATTCACTACGCCAAGCAGCGTACCCCCGATCCATACCGACGGTTGTTTGAACGCCGGGCGCTCCTTCCCGCGCAGAACGAGCACGGTGCCAATGCATCCCGCCACAGCGAAGACGAGGGTGGGGAACACGGCTTCGTGTGATGGTGTCAGTACCATGCGTTGGACCCAGTTGATGGTAATGTCGATGACCGCATTTCCAAAGAACAGGATCGTGGGCAGGATCCAGGAGCCACGCACCGCCGACCGGTTCCGGACCCAGGAAGAAAGCACCACACCGACCAAGGCAAGTGCGATCCCGGCATAGCCGATCGGGCCGGGCTCATCGTTGTACAGGTACACCGCTACCAGCACGGTCAGTACGAGGCTCATCTTGCTGGCCACTGCAGTGGCCGCCACCCCGGCACGCTGTGCGGATAGACCGGTGAGGTAGAAGATGGAAATGAACATCACCCCGAGAAAGATGGAAGGTACCCAGAGCGTTCCGATGTCGCCGGCATTCCACGGAGCGACCACCATAGCACCGCAGAGAAAGGCAGCGAAGTAATTGACGACGATCGCGGGTAGCAGCGCGATGTTGCGTTCTCCGAACGCACGGAACAACAGGAACAGCACCGCCATGAAGAACGCCGCGGCGATCACCAGGACCATGCTCGGTCGGGTTGTCCCAGTGCATGCACAGGAGCGCTGGTATTGACGTACAGGTCTATACGGTCGCCATCCGACTGGAGATCGTCGATCGGTTGCGAGGACATGGTCGGTGCCGGGGTTCCGGCATCGAATCGTGCTGTGCCGGTGATCACACGGGCCTCGTCCCAAAGTCCGCGTTCGAGAAAGTGCCGAAGGAGTTCGCCGCCACCTTCCACCATCAGCGATCGGATCGCTCGCTGATGCAGTTGGGCAAGGATCGGTCCCAATGGATCCTCGTCCATCGGAAGAACGAATTGTTCAACGGCCAGCTCCGGTCGCGGGATGCTCGTGAAGAGCATGGAGTGAGCTTCTGCATTGAACACGTTCGATGCGTCCGGCGTGAGACCCTCGCGATCGAGTACGACGCGGATCGGTGTTGGTCCATGAACGTGCCGAACGGTGAGCAATGGGTCGTCGTTGATGACCGTGCGACTGCCCACCATGATCGCCTGCACCATGCTGCGCCATTGATGGACCCGCACATCGGTCACGGCACTGCTGATGCGTTGCACGCCACGTTCACCTCTCGGATGGCGGTCCAGGAAACCGTCCGCTGAGCGTGCCCATTTGAGCATTATGAAGGGGCGGCCAG
>JAHEFL010000282.1 GCA_024640205.1 Flavobacteriales bacterium
CTCATCCATGCAGGAGGTGTTGGCCTTGTCCACATTGTACATCATCACGAGCAGCACCGGCCCTTCCTCGTTCAGCACATCATCGGTCATGTCATAATCATCCCGATCCACGAGATGGAAATCCTGCACCGGCGACTCAACACCCTCCTCGATCACCACCACACGCTGGTCCACGAACTCAAAATTGGCCTCATCATCCCAGGGATAACTGCCCTTGCTATCATATTCGTTCACCACCCCGCTGTTCTTATCGCGATAGCGCAAAAAGATCTGCTGCACGGGTGGTTCGCCCATCACTTGTTGTTCCGCAATGTTCTTCCCGACAGCGTAGGGTCGATAATCGCGCAGGGGCAGGTGGGCCCAGACGTACCATGTGAGGGCCAAGGTGATCAATGATGTGAATGCCGCAGCGGCCCATTCCGCTCTGGGCCCTGATATCAAGCGCTTGATGACCAGATAGCCCGCGTAGCCGATCAACGTGAACCAGACCGGTCCCCACCACGTAAAGATCCAACTCCAAACAGCGACCAGTGCCAGACCAAAGGGCAGCAGGACCAGGTCGTCACCTGTGGTGTTCCACTTGATGCCTTTGCGCCAGGCTTGGATGAACAGGGGCAGAATGAACACGAAGAGGATCGCATCCTTCGTGAAGCTCTCCCAGGGGGTGAGGCTTCTACCCACCGAACCTTTCATGGCATCGCCGAAACAGCCGCAGTCCGTTACGCACGTAACACCGCGCTCCACCGCCTGGCCGTCGACCATCACGGTATACATTCCATTCGGATCGCAGGTGGCGGTGTAGGCCGTGAGCCATCCGAAGAAAAGCGTGAGCGCGAGCAAGGCTGTGGTGGCCAATTTCATCCGCCCACCGAAGAGCACGGCGAAACCAAGCACGATCTCCGCCAGGCAGGCAAGGATCGCCAAGGTGAGCGCGAATGGTTCCAGGAAAGGAAGGTTCAATGCGCTTTCTGCGAAGTACTCCTCCAACTTGTAGGAGAACCCGAGCGGGTCATTCGCCTTGATCAGTCCGCTTACGATGAACAGGGAACCGACGATGAGCCGGGAAACGAGGATGATAATGCGCATGATCTGGGATTCGGTCCGCACGAAAATAGGAGCCATGTCCTTCTTTCATCAGGGCATTAACAAGGCTTTAGCAAGATGCGATCGTGCATAGCCTGTATCGCGCATCGCGTGACCGATCGACCAGCCTCAGCTATTGGGATCGCAGATCATCCACGGAAGCCATCACTTCCATCCGTGAACGGACCTCGGCCATCAACCGGTCCGCCTCCGGCTTCACCTTTCGTGCATAGTCCGCACTCCATGCCACATGGCCGGTCATGGGATCGAAGCGGGCCATACCCATGGGCATATCGAACCAGCTGAAGTCGATATCCGCGATCGGTTCGAACAAGGTCATCTCGATCTCCAGGTCCTGTATCCGCCGGTCACCCTCCCATTCCGCACCACGTGTGTCCAGTGCATAGGACTTCGTAACGCGACCCGCGGCACTGAACCGGATGACATACTCGGCACCGTTGTCCAGCACGATACCATACTGCCCGTTCGCGGTAGTGTGCAGATCATGCTGTCGCACCCCGTTCTTGTAGATCTTGACATGAGCATCGGACAGCGGCTCCCTGTCGCTGAACCGCGTAACGGTACCATGAACCCTCAATTGCATGCCGAACAGAATGCCTGAACTGAGGACAGACGTAAGCAGGGCAATGATCCGGAATTCCGCGGTGCGCATGGCATTCACAGTGCGACCGACAAAACTATCGGGGCCGGAAGCGGATCGGAAGCAAAGATGCCTGGTGAAGTGATCGAAGTATCAACGGCGCGATGTTCATCCACCCTTGCAGCACAAGCCATTCTTTGAACTCCTTGATGCCGTATCTTAAGCCGTTGTCAAAAAGGTTCATGGTATGATCCAAAGAGCATTACCGGTCCTGATATTCATAATGGGTATCGCCCCTTCGGAAACCATTTTGGCTCAGGCGGATCGCAGGATCGATGCCGTGTACCAGATCCAGCAAGGGGACATCGCGCTCCGATCCGGGAATTCGGAGACGGCCTATTTCCACTATACGAACGCCATCCAGATGGATCCGTCGTTCGCGGACCCGTACATGAAGAGGGCTGCGTTGTTGCAACGGACCGGGCGCTACAATGAAGCGCTCATTGATATAGACAAGGCCCGGCGCATCAACCCCATGTCGGAATACATCCTGGATCGTCGGGCGAAAGTGAACATCCTATTGAGCAATTACAAGGATGCGGAAACGGACTTGCTCAACGCTCGCCAGCTGGCGCCATTGGACGGTCTGCTGGGCAAAGAACGGGTGGATGAGTGGCTTGACATGGGAAGGCCTGATATGGCGGTGAAGGAATTGGATACTCTTCTCGCTGCCCACCCAAAGGACACGCTGTTGCTGCTCAAGAAGGGCTTCACCTTGTTGAAGCTTGATAAGGTATCCGAGGCTGGCGCGATCGCGGATACCGTGCTGGCGCGATGGCCGGGGTCCGTATTGGCCACGGACCTACTGGGAATGGTACGTTCCCGTAACGGCGACCTGGAGGGCGCCATAGCGGCCTTTAGCTCGGTCATCGCACGTGCCCCGCATTTGTCCATGGCATGGTATAACAGGGGCCAAGCTTATCGACAGCTGGGGCATTTGGATAAGGCCCTGTCGGATATGGACATGGCTGTTACACTGGGCCGCGACCGGGAGCAATTCCTATTGAACCGTGCAGCGGTCCGACAGGAGACCGGCGACCTCGAAGGCGCAGTAGAGGATTACAATGTCGTGTTGAAGGAGGACCCGGGCTCCCTCGTAGCTCGGATCAACCGGTCATCCACATTGAAGCTGCTCGGTGAACATGGTGCGGCGATGTGGGATGCTGAGGAAGCTATTCGACAGGCACCTGATGATCCGGATGCTTGGGACCTGAAAGCGGATCTTCACATGCTCTTCGGGGAGTATCCGGAGGCCATCGAACATTACAGCCGGGCGATCAATCTTTCACAGGATGCCGGGCCACGCTATTATGACAGAGGGCTGGCCTACCTCATGAGCTACCAGATCCTGAAGGGCTGTGCGGACCTGAACATCAGCCGGGACCTGGGGTGTGAAAAAGCCTTGGAAGCGATCCAGTACTTCTGCAGTTTCTGAGGCCATCATCGGCCTGATCTCAATCCTTGGCCGCGTCCAGCTGGATCATCGCAAAAACCGCGTAGTTCAGTATATCCAGGAAGTTGGCATCGATCCCCTCGCTCACCTGGGTAGCACCGCGGTTATCCTCGATCTGCTTGATGCGGTGCAGCTTCATCAGGATGAGGTCCACCAACGAGCTGACACGCATGCTGCGCCATGCCTCCCCATAATCGTGGTTCTTTCGCTCCATCAGCGCTCGAGCTCGCATCATCATTCCTTTCACATTAATGCTCGCCTCCTTCGCGCTGAGATCCGGGTTCTCGGCCACACCCAGTTCCAATTGGACCAGGGCCATGGCCGCGTAATTGATGATCCCGATGAGTTCCGGACGGATCGGTTCACCCACCTTGCTTTCCGACACCTCCTGTAGCGTGCGGATGCGCTGTGCCTTGATGAAGATCTGATCCGTCAATGAAGGCACCCGGAGGATCCGCCAGGCCGTTCCATAATCCTGCGCCTTCTTTCCGAATAGCTCCAGGCATTCCATGATCACGGCATCGAACTGCTCA
>JAHEFL010000283.1 GCA_024640205.1 Flavobacteriales bacterium
CGTTGTTCACGGCCAGGTAGGCCTTGTCGTCGTAAACTTCGATGTCCTCCGCGGAGTAGTTGAGGCCTTCGTCCGGTCCCAGCTCATGGAGCAGCTCCAGGCTGTTCTTGTCGCGCGCCTGGAAGTAGTCCGGCAGTCCGCCCAGCTCGCCGCGGGTCATCAGCAGATAGCCGTTCCATACGGCCAGCTTGCGCACGCCGGTAGCCTCCACCTCGGCGAGGACCGCGTAGCTGTCCGCATCGAGGCGGTAGAGGCGGTCATCCGCCGCCACGTAGATGGAGCTTCCATCCACGATCACGTCCGAGCCGAAGCGCGGACCGGTGAATACGGCCACCTCCTGGTAGCTGCCAGCGGCCGGGTCATAGGTGCCCAGGGAAACCGGCAGCACCTGCTCGCCTCCGTTGGACAGGTCATAATACCCTTCGTTGAGCACCAGCACCTGGTGCACATACGACTGGGAATGCAGTGGGGCGGCGAGTACGAAGAGGCCGGCCAGAATGGAAATACGGTACATGGTAACAAGGTGTTATGCCGCGTTCACCGAGCGGCGGATGAATGAAAACCGCGGGAACACTGGGGCGCCTGTACCACAAGCATCCCGGCCCTTTCCCGAGGCCGTTGACCAATGCGTGAAGGCAGGTTTCCTGGCTTGCCACCTTACCTGCTGCGCCTTCCCGCCGTTCCCTAGGGCATCGGCAGTGGCCTTTTGCAACAGGCGTCACTGGCTTACAGTTGCGGGAACAGCTCCCGATCTTCACGGGATTCCCTTTTACCCTTCCACGAATGCTTGATCGTTGCCGATCCGGTCATTCATTTCCGGCACCTTAACGCGGGGCCAAGGTACTGAGTGAGTTGATCCACCACGGATGGACACGAATGAACACGGATAACATCCAATGGCCCAGCACCCCGAATTGCAATATCTGCGATCATCGGCGTCCATCCGCATGCAACCGCGGTTCTTTCCTCTATCCGCAGCTAGCGGATCAATTCACCACGGATGGACAGAAATGAACACGGATAATACCACAAAGCCCAGCACCCTGCAGGGCCATCCGCGTGCATCCGTGTGGATCCGTTGTTTATTCCTCCATTCGAAGCACCGACAGGCGCGGAGGATCACACCTCAGAACCGGAAACACAGCGATGCATTCAGCGCGCCGCCGCTGGTCCGCAGCGTTCCATCGTAGTTCGCGCTGGGCACCACATCCCCGTTGATCGAATACTCCTTCAGATCCAGGTTTGTGCCCAGGTACCGCAGGTAAAGCTGAAGCCCCACCCGCTCGCTGAACAGGAACAGCACACCGGAGCCGACCCCGAAGTGGCCTCCTTTGAACTTGCTCTCGGAATCATCGATGTCGTTGTCCTCGATCCGCAGGGACGTGGTACCGAAATAAGCGGAGGCCATCCAGGCGAAGCGCTCCTTGTTGATCAGATAGAAGCGTGGCTGCAGGCCGATGAGGTGCAGGCGGTTGTTCCGCGTATCGTTGCTGTCCACGTAGATCCCCGGCTCGTAATAGGCCCCCAGGCTGAACACCGGTGCGATCCCGTAGTGGAACTCGATGGGATACGTGGTGGTGGCGGCGCCCCCTTCGCTCACCTCCCGCAACGAGATGGGGAATCCCAGAATGTTGAGGATCACGGTCCGGTCGTACTCCGTAGCATGGCCACCGATCGCCGCGCCGATGGAGGCGTGGATGGTGCCTTTCTGGTTCACCTGTGCGCTTAGGCCGTATGACAGGTGCACGACAAGGATGAGGAGCAGGAACGAACGATGGGACATGGTCAACAGGAAATGGATGGTCGTGGTCATCGCTGCCAAAGTTCGGGCCAAATACAGGTGCAGGGATCCCATGGATGCGGACGGAATGGTAGGCCCCCTGTTTACAAAAGTTTACGAAGGAGTTAACTTCGTTCCTCCTCGACAGGCAGCTCCCTTTCATGCTGATGAAAAGGCCTGTATCACGAGGGATCTCATACATGGAACAACCACAGGAACCAGGCTTGGAAGCGGAAAGCAAGGCCGTGAACGAGTCAGCGAAAGAGGGTGCCGATAAGAACTATTCCGCCTATGGAACGGCGGGATCGCTTGAATTCGACCCCACCAAGGACTTGAATCTTCCTGACAGCTACGATGAAGTGTTGAAGCGCTTCAACAGGCTTCAGGGGGACAGAGCGATGGAAGCGCTCAACTGAGCGCCTCCCACCTACGCAATCAGGTATGAACCCCGTCTTATCGACGGGGTTCGTGCATTTTGGAACTTTCCATTATAACTTCAGACCATCCGAGAGCGTCCCCCGCGCTCCGGAATGTTCCTTGTCCTATCACCCGTTGCATCGTTGGGACACCAACGTTGGACCAAAAGCACATTCGCCATGAACGCATTTGATGCCAAACACATCAAGAACATCGCTCTCCTCGGATCCCACGGATGCGGCAAGACCACGCTGGCCGAAACCATGCTCTTCGAAGCGGGTCTTATCAATCGCCGCGGCCGAGTCGAGGACAAGAACACCGTGAGCGATCATCACGAACTGGAGCACGAGCGCGGAAGCAGTGTTTACAGCACCGTGCTGCATACCGAGTGGCGGGACTACAAGATCAATATCATCGATACACCGGGGCTGGACGACCTGGTCGGCGAAACGATCCCGGCGCTGCGCGTGGCGGATACCTGCGTGTTGCTGCTGAACGCCCACCACGGTGTGGAGGTCGGTACCGATCTGGTGTGGGAGCACATGCAACGCTTTGAACGCCCTGTGATCATCGCGGTGAACCAGTTGGACCATCCGAATGCGGACTTCGACCAGACCGTGGCACAGGCCAGGGAACATTTCGGGAACGCGGTGACCGTCATGCAATATCCCGTGGAACAAGGCGATGGCTACCACCGGATGATCGACCTGTTGAAGATGACCATGTATGTCTTCAAGGATGCAGGTGGCAAACCCGAAAAGCAGGACATCCCGGATAATGAACGGGAGCGTGCCGAAGCGCTGCACAAGGAATTGGTGGAGAAAGCCGCGGAAAACGACGAGACCTTGATGGAGCATTACTTCGAGAAGGGTGAACTCGACGAGGACGAAATGCGCATCGGCCTGAAGAAAGGCATGATGGCCAGGACCTGTTTCCCGGTATTCTGCCTCAGTGCGCTGCGCAACATGGGCAGCGGTCGGCTTATGGGCTTCATCGACAACGTGGCACCAAGCGCTGTGGAGATGCCACCGGCCCGACTGGCGGACGGAGGTACCATTGAACGCAAAGCCGATGGACCCACCGTGCTACTCACCTTCAAGACGGTCATTGAACCACGAGCCGGTCACATCACCTTGTTCAAGGTCATGAGCGGAACCCTGAAGGAGGGCATGGACCTGGTGAACGACAATACGGGAACCACGGAACGGATCAACCAACTCTTCATCGTCGACGGCAAGGAGCGCAAGCCGGTGAAGGAGCTTGCTGCCGGTGATATCGGGGGAACCATCAAGCTGAAGGATACCGCCACAGCGCATACGTTGCACACACCCGGTATTTCCGTGAAGCTGCGCCCGATCGAATTCCCGGCACCACGATTATGGCAGACCGTGAAGGCCGCGGACGTCAAACAGGAAGAGAAACTTCACGCCGCGTTGGCGGAGGTCCAGAAGGAAGATCCCACGATCGTCCTCAAATACAGCAGGGAGACCGCCGAACAGTTGATCGGGGCGCAAGGGGAATTGCA
>JAHEFL010000284.1 GCA_024640205.1 Flavobacteriales bacterium
CCAGCAGGTCCTGGCCCGTCCAATCGATCATGTTGTCCCGGAAATCGCTGATCCGGTCGCTTGTCTGCGCAGTATCCACCTTCGTGGTGTCCGTTTGGGCAGAAAGTTCCACGGTAAGGACACACAGGCCGAGGAGTGCCGTCGCGCTTCGGTGGAACAAGTGGTGCATGGTTCGCATCGCAGGGGGGCGGGTATTCCCGGTCCAGTACCAGCGTGATGGGTTTATCGTCCTGTTGCGTATGGAAAGCGGGCTCTTGCTGGGATATTCGGACTAGAGGTCTTCCAGGTTCCCGAACAAGGTGTGGAAGAAACCGATCGTGCGGCCGTATTCGTCCACCTTGATCCGCTCGTTCACACCATGGAACCCTTCGAATTCCTTGACGGACTCCAACTGGATGCCGGTTATCGTATACACGTCCGGGGCGAAGGAGCGCGCCTGGAAGTGCTTGGAATCGGAACCGCCGATCACGAAGAACGGAGACACGAGCAGGTCGTTGCCCCAGATCTGGCGAATGGTCTTTTCAAGTGCCTTGTACCCTTGACCATTGGGGTCGGCGATGTTCGTGGCTGGCGTTGAAGCGGAGATGTCCCGGATGGTTATCCTGTCCTCCTTGATCGCGTTCTTCACGTGCTCGATGATCACCTCCGGAGTGTCGCCGGGCATGGGCCTGAAGTTGACCACGGCCATGGCCGAAGGGGGCAGTACGTTGTCCTTGATGCCGGCATGGATCATCGTAACGGCAATGGTGGTATGCAACATGGCCCTGGTCACCTGGTTCCCGGCCATCTCGTCGATGAAGGCCTGCTCCAGGTCGGTGACCTCACCCTCCTTCCCAAAGGCGACCGCCGCGTACATGGGCTGTTTTTCCTCATCCAACTCCGGCCCCATGTAACGGTATTGATGGCGGACGGCGGGATGGATCCGGTACGGGAATTGGGCAGCCTCCAGCTTCGTGATGGCTTCCGCCAGGATGCCGATGTTCGACTCTGACGGCGGCTGGGACGAGTGACCGCCCACCCCGTTCATGGCCAACTCCAGGCTGATGTAGCCCTTCTGCGCGATGCCGATCAGCGCCGTATTGTCGGGGATGCCTGGAAAAACCCCTGGGATCAGCGGAGCCGATTCGTCCATGACGAAGGCGAACCGTTCAATGCCGCGCCCCTCCAGCACATCCGCCACATGTTTGGCGCCCTCGGGCCCACCCACTTCCTCATCCTGGCCGAAGACGAAGTAGAGCGTTCGTGACGGCCGCCAGCCTTCCTTGATCCTCATTTCGGCGGCCTCCAGGATCCCGTGGATCTGGTTCTTGTCGTCCAGCACACCGCGGCCCCAGATATAGCCGTCCGCGATCGTGCCGGCGAAGGGGTCCTGCTCCCATTGGTCGCGGCTCTCTTCCGGCACTGGTACCACGTCCATGTGCGCATAGAACAATGCCGGGGGCAAGCTGGCATCCTTGCCTTCCCAAGTATAGAGCAGGCTGTATGGCCGGGGTGCGCCCAGCACTTCCCGCTTCAGGGTCTTGTGCACATTGGGGTATGCCTTCGCCAAGTAGGCATGGTAGGCCAGGAAGGCGGTCGTGTCGAAGTCCGCTCGGTCCTGGTTGGAGATGGTGCGGAACTGGACGGCCTTGGACAAGCGTTCAGCCGCTGCCTGCACGTCCACATCCACGGAAACAGGTCCTACGCCCTGCATTTGCATGGAAGTGAATTCCTGATCCGGAGCGGCCGTCCTGGTCTTGTTCTCTGTGTCGTTCGGATCACGTTGTTGATCACAGCTCACGAGTAGGAGCAGGATCGTGATCAGTGAAATGAAAGTTCTGCTATTCATGATATCGATCTGTACATGTCGACCGGCCTTCCCAAGTGTTTGTTCCTTCAACAAGCAAAGGCGATACGCCTCACGGGGTCGATCTTGGGTCCAGTGCCGAATATAGGACCAAACACACTGGAACTTAGGCCTAGGGCGCAATGAAACCCGAATGCGGAAAGATCATTGCGAATGCTACCTGATAAGTCTCACGCTCCTTTGTTCGTATCCGTGTTGTACGAAGTGGGGTAGCTAACGCGACACCGATCCTATCACTTGGCCTGCTTCACGCTCCCAGTAACAATACCGAACAGGCCTTTGCCATGGCTGCGGATGCTCTGCTCCAGGCGACCATAAGGCACGTCCAGACGCTGCACGCGGTCCGCATCCATGATGAAGAGCGCACCACTGTTGCCTTGCGGCACATCCGGCACGAAGACCACACAGCGGCCATCGGCACCCTCCTCCACCAGGCGGCCGGGGCTTAGCCCGTCATCGAAACGCACGAGGATGGCGCGCTGCGCCGCTTCGGCGTCCTGCCCCAGGCTCTCGGCCATGCGCTGCCGGATGTATTCATAGCCGGGGATCATGTTCAGCACATTGCGCTCCAGGCGGTCGCGGAAACTGCTCACCCGGGTGGAGCGGATCAGCAGGCCCGCCAAAAGGCAGATCAGCACCAGCACAAGTACGGCCAGGGTGCGCACACCGTGCTCGATACCAAGAGCATGCGCAAGCTTCTCCATAAGGGGGTTGGTGATGGCCAATACCTTGAGCGCAATGATGAGAAAGACCGCCAATGGTAGCAACAGGAGGAGGCCAGCAGTGAAGGTGATCCGTAAACGTTGCAGGATGTTCATGGGTAGAGCTTTGATGCAAAGTAGCGCTTGCATGGGCTCTCCATCCTATGCGTGCACTGCCAGGGAGTGCCGGTCGCTATGGCCAGTTATCTTCAAGCCTCTTTTGAACATCATCACAATGCGCCATACACTGCCTCTGAGCCTCGCGCTCGCACTTGCCGCCTGCCAGGCACCTGCACCCGAACAGGGAACACAGGAAACCACTGCCAAGGGAATGGACCGCACGGTGCTGCCCATCGTGGAGCCCGAAGCACCCACCCTCACCGAATTGGATGCCCGCAATGCGACCGCGCCGGAGCGCTTTCAGGTGAAGGCGCCGGAGGGTGCGCCCAACGTGGTGGTCGTGCTCATTGATGACATTGGCTTCGGGCACAGCAGCTCCTTTGGCGGACCGTGCCAGATGCCCACGCTCGATCGTATGGCCGATGAGGGCCTGCGCTACAACCGTTTCCACACCACGGCGCTGTGCAGCCCCACCCGCATGGCCCTGCTCACGGGTTACAACCACCACAGCACCAACACGGGCGCCATCATGGAGGTGGCCACGGCCTTCCCGGGTAACACCGGTGTACGGCCGCAAAGCATCACGCCGATGGCCGAGGTGCTGCGCATGAACGGGTATAGCACCGGCATGTTCGGCAAGTACCATGAAACGCCACCCTGGGAGGTGAGCGTGAGCGGACCTTTCGATCGCTGGCCCACGCGCAGTGGCTTCGAGGAGTTCTATGGCTTCATAGGTGGCGAAACGAACCAGTGGGACCCGATGATCTTCCACGGCACGGTGCCCATGCGCAAGCCGGTGAACGATCCGGATTACCATTTCTCCGAGGACATGACCGACCACGCGGTATCGTGGATGCGCGCGCAACAGACGCTGACCCCGGACAAGCCGTTCATGATGTACTACGCACCAGGTGCCACGCATGCGCCGCACCATGTGCCACAGGAATGGATAGACCGCTACAAGGGGCAGTTCGACCAGGGTTGGGACAAGCTTCGCGAAGAGACGTTGGCACGGCAGATCGAACTCGGCGTGGTGCCCCCGGGTACGCGCCTGG
>JAHEFL010000285.1 GCA_024640205.1 Flavobacteriales bacterium
CCTGTCACTCCCCTATGCGGAGATCGACAGGATCGAACTGTATCGGACCATTGAGGGTGTTCCCGTGCTCGTCGCTCTCACGGGACGCGAGGTCGCTTGGAACGAACGCACCATATCGGACCATGAGTACTTCTTCGCGCTGGACCTTCAACCAGGACAGGTCGGTGAATATCTGCTGCGGACCCATGGTTTCAAAGCGATCCACGTACCCCTCATCCTATCCACCGAACAGGATTTCGCCAAGGTCCGCGCGACCCGCAACCTGATCATCGGCGCTTTCGCAGGGATCATGCTCGTCATGGCCCTGTACAACTTCTTCGTCTATCTGTCGATCAAGGATCGCACCTACCTCTATTACGTTCTGTACATCCTGGCGATCTGCTGCGCCCAATTGACCTTGATGGGGTTCGGCCCATTGGAAATGGTGCAAGGAAGCGCGTGGATCGGCGCAAGAGCATCGATCATGTTCGCGCTTATCTCGGTGCTTTTCGGCATCACCTTCGCCCGCCGCTTCATGGGCACGAGGCAACTTTCGCCCAAGGTGGATAAGGTCGGCCACATCTTCCTGGTACTGGTCTTCATCGACATGCTCGTGTTGTTCCTTGTCGACCCCTGGATCGGGTATGAACTGGCGCAGGGCATCACCGGGCTTTCCGCGGTCTACCTCATGACCCTGTCCGTCATTGCGCTCCGTAAGGGTTCGCGTCAGGCCCGCTTTTTCCTCATCGCCTGGACCGCATTCCTCCTTGGAGTGGTGGTGTTCATCCTGAAGGACGCCAGTGTGCTGCCCTTCAACGACCTTACCCAGTTCGCCATGCCCATGGGGGCGGCCATCGAAAGCGTCCTGCTCTCCTTCGGTCTTGCTGACCGCATTACCATTCTTCGACGTGAGAAGGAACGCTCCCAAGCTGAATCCCTCGCCATATCACTGGAGAACGAGCGCATAATCCGGGAACAGAACGTGATCCTCGAACGGAAGGTGAACGAACGAACGCATGAACTGCGGGAAAGCAATGAACACCTGAAGAACACCCAAGCGAAACTGGTGAGTGCTGAAAAGATGGCTTCCCTTGGTCAGTTGACCGCTGGCATAGCGCATGAGATAAATAATCCCATCAATTTCATCACGAGCAACATTGCTCCGCTGCGCAGGAACATCAGTGAGATCGTGGATGTGATGAAAGGCTATCGCTCCTTGGACCTGGAACATGCGACGACCGGACTGACGGAACTAAGGGAACGCGAAGAGAGGATGGGTATCCAGGAATCGATGGACGAGTTGGCCGATATCATTGACAGTATCGCCGAGGGATCCAACCGTACCGCGGAGATCGTTCGCGGGCTCCGGAATTTCTCCCGTCTCGATGAAAGCGACCTGAAAGAAAGTGACATCAATGATGGCATCCAAAGCACCTTGACAGTGCTTGGTCCGCAATTCAGGGATCGCGTGTCGTTCGACCTTCAACTTGGAGATGCTCCCATTGTGGAGTGTTACCCTGGCAAGTTGAACCAGGTCCTGATGAACGTGATAACGAATGCGGCGCAGGCCACGCTTGCCAGAAAGGGGGATGGCCCTCGGAACGTGGAAATCTCCACTTCCAAACTGCCCGATGGTGTTCTGATCCGGATCAAGGACAACGGTATCGGCATGTCCGAGGACACCCGGTCCAGGATATATGACCCGTTCTTCACTACGAAGACCGTGGGCGAAGGAACCGGACTTGGACTAGCGATCGTATATGGAATTATCGAGGAACACTGCGGTCGCATCGATGTCGAAAGTACCGAAGGGGTCGGGTCCGAATTCCGGATCCATCTACCCTACCACCAACCACGCGAGAACGAAAAACGCGCTTGAGCATCATGAGCGACAGCCATATTAAAGTACTGTTCGTAGACGACGAGGAAGGCAACCTGAAAGCTTTCAAGAGCACCTTCCGTCGTGAAATGAAGGTGTTTCTGGCCAGTTCAGCTGAGGAAGCATTGGGGATCCTCGAGCGCGAGTCGGTCCATGTGATCGTATCGGACCAACGAATGCCGGGCATGACAGGTTCCGAATTCCTGGCCATAGCCAGGAAGCGCTACCCGAAGGCCATGAGGATATTGCTGACCGGATATGCGGATCTCGAGGCCGTGATCTCCGCCGTCAACCAAGGCGGTATTCATGCCTATGCCACGAAGCCATGGGATGCCAACGACCTCCTGCTCCGCATACAACAAGCATATGAGAACCAGCAACTCAGGGAGTCAAAGGAAAAATTACTGAACCAGTACCGCCAGATATTCGAATCCTCCGGTGATCCGATCGTGCTGGTGGACCACCGCGGAGGTATCATGGAGGGCAACGCCGCCTGTTCAAGACTCCTTGGCAAACCGATGGAGGAACTGCGTTTGTCGCGTTTCACCGAATTCCTATTGCAACCAGAGAACCTCATGCGTTCCCTAAAAGGTCGCCGATCGGGCAATGCGTTCGTGAACGTGGACCTTACGATCCGGACCACCAATGGGGACCTCATCGATTGCCTTATGACCGCCACATACCTGGGTCGGCAGGAAAATGGCACGGACCTGTTCCAGGCCATCATCAAGGACATCACCGATCGAAAGCAGGAGGAAAAACGCCTGTCAATGCTGAATGCGGAACTCGATAAACGAGTAACCGTAAGGACTTCCCAACTGTTGGAAGCATTGGAGGATCTGGGATCCTTCTCCTACACGGTAGCACATGATCTTCGCTCACCCCTGAAGAACATCGCGGCGCTAAGCGAGCATCTGAAGGGTCATGCGCTGGACCTGAACGATGGGACCACGATCGGATTCACCGAACGGATCAGCAAGGGCGCGCAACGTATGCTCGATCTGGTCGATGACCTTCTCCGATTCTCGCAGACCAATACACGTGAACTGGACTTGAAGGAGGTCGGGCTTGCATCACTCGTTGAGGAAGTCATCGAAGAGCTGGTCCCAGAGGAACGCAAACCACACGTGACCATGCAAGTAAAACCGGACATCCATGTTCGGGCCGATGCGCCCATGCTGAAGGTGGTATTGCAGAACCTCCTCTCAAACGCGCTCAAGTTCTCAAGGGATCGCAACGAACCACGCATCAGCGTTGAACACGATCGGTGTGATGACCATGATATCATCAGGGTCTCGGACAATGGCGTCGGGTTCAACCCCTTGCATGCGGAACAGGTATTCGCCCCGTTCAAGCGCCTACACCCGAGCGATCAGTTCGAGGGAACGGGCGTTGGCCTGGCCATCGTCCAGCGCATCATGCGGAAACACAATGGACAGGTCCATGCCCGCAGCGAGCAAGGAAAGGGAACCACGATCGAGCTCATGTTACCATCAGGCGAGCAGGACTCTGCCGCCGCCCCATTCAGAAATGTTGCGTGAGCGGTGAAACCGATCTGTCGGACACTACGTAACAAGCCAAAGAAACAAGCGATCATGAACACCATGATACTCATGCCCTACGTCACCTTTACCGGCCGAAACAAAGTCACTGCCTTCGTTCTGCTGCTGACGGCCCTCTTCGTTACACCATTTGCATTCGGCCAGCAACGACTGGTGGATGCCCGTGACCAGGCCCAAGGATGGTACCTCCCCGTGCACGGCCAGGTGCTGGTGGATGGCAAGAAGAGCAATTCGTACGACATCAAAGTGTACCGCGATAACAAGGAGGTAGGTCAAACGGAGATAGATAAGAAGGGGC
>JAHEFL010000286.1 GCA_024640205.1 Flavobacteriales bacterium
TACATGGCCAAAGGCATGCGCCTCCTGGATATCCTGCCACGCCCCAAGGGCGGTTTCTATGTGGTGAATGAATACTACATCCAAACGAGCGACTCCGACACCAAGCTGGCGCTGTCAGGTTTGCGCTGGGTGCATGGGCCGTTGATGGTGATCAAGACCGATGCCAAGGGCCAGGAGGAGTGGACGAACATCTTCCGTCGCTTGCACGTGTCGGATAACATCCGGGTGGGGGAGGTGTTCCCCATGCTCTTTGACGACGAGCTGGTGGTTCTGATGCTGGACAGCGAAGAGCAGACCGATCGTCGGAAATCAAAGACCGAGGAACAGAGCCACCTGGAGATGAAACAGCCGTATTCGGCATACATCCATTTCGAGGATGAAACCTCTGAGCGCACCAAGAGCGTGTTGCGTTCCAGCGGCGCGAACGACTACATCCAAGGCACCAAGCTCTTCCACAGCGCAAAACGGGAGTATTTCGTACTGGGTTCCTCCAAGCTCGGCGCGAACAAGTTGCTGCCGGTGAAGATCGAGATGGTGGAGTAGTTCGCGGGTCATTTCGAACCGGGTCGACCGGTGTTTATTCCCTGACCGTCAGATCTGCTTGATCAGTGCGTCCGCAACAAGGCGCGCTGAGCCGCATCGGTTCCTGACGAACTCACGAGCAGCCTTGGAAGCATCTGCCAAGGCATGATCGTCACTCAGCAATTTCTCAAGCACGCGCTGCAGATCTTCCGCATTCCGCACCTCGAACCCCGCACCCGCATCGATCAGGCCTTGCGCTTCCGCGAACTTCCGGTGCTTCGGTCCGAATATCACCGGGCAGCCCCATGCAGCAGGTTCCAACAAGCTATGAATACCGTCACCGAATCCGCCGCCTACGTAGGCCACAGTACCATAGCGGTAGATCCGCGATAAGAGTCCCATACGGTCCAGCAGTAAGGTGCCGTCCCGCTCGGCCCCTAACACGTCGGTGATGCTTTCCACCGGCGACCCTTCCAACTCGCTCCAGCGCACCAAGGGCTTTGGGAATTTCCTATCGATCCTCTGAAGCTGTTCCTCCTTCATCTCATGCGGTGCCACCAAACACTTGGGAGATCGCTCCATCCCTGCGAACGCTGCCAACAACAGGGCTTCATCCTCCGGCCAGGTACTGCCGCATACGAGCATCGGGCCCTCCCCACGAAATGCTGCTGCCACGGGTAGGTCCTCGCTAGCCTGAACGATCTGTGCTACGCGATCGAATCGGGTGTCGCCGCTGATCGAAACGTTCGCTATTCCGATGCTCTCAAGCAAAGCACGCGAGGTCTCGTCCTGTACGAAAACATGCTGGAAGCGCCGCAGCATGTTCCGCCAGACACCGCCATACCATTTGAAAAAGGGATGCTGTGGACGGAAGATCGCCGAGATGAGGAATACGGGGACCTTGGCACGGGCAAGCGCCGCAAGGTGGTGGTACCAGAACTCATAACGAACGAAGAGCGCTGCGGAGGGTTCTGCAAGTCCCACCAGCATCCGTGCATTGCGCGGTGAATCGGTAGGCAGGTAGTCCACATGCGTGGCGATGGGATGGTCCTTCCTCGCCTCGTATCCGCTGGGGCTGAAGAAGGTGACCAGTATGGGCAACGTGGGCCGGTCGTTCCGCAAGGCTTCCAACACCGGCAGGCCCTGCTCGAATTCACCCACGCTGGCGCAATGCATCCAGAGACATCCCTTCAATATCTCGCGCCTGGCTTGGAGGCGCTCCCGGATACCACGCCTGCCATCCACCCATTGCCGGGCTTTGGGGTTGAACAGCGCAGCGACCCGGATGCCCGTGTGGTAAAGGCCCTTTCCGATGTCGTACAAAAGCGGCATCAGTAGTAATGGAAGCGGTCGTCGGCCTTCTTGTAAATGGGCAACGTCCATCCGGCGCGTATCCCGATCAGCCCGTCGAAGCGGGTGCCGGTCTCGGTACGTTGGGTATCGAAATTGTACGCTCGCAGCGGTTCGGTGAAGGCAAGCGTCACCTCGAAGCCCACCTGGAAATTGATCCGCCCGCGATTCCCGAAATTCTGGTAACCGATGAACAGCTGACCGGCGGGTCCCGCGCACAGCCGGTCATATCCTTCCAGGTAATCACCTTCCACCTGAGGCACCTCGTTCTTCTGTGTCTGGATCCGGATCTTATGGCGCATGTACCCCAGGCCAGCCTTGAGCAGGATGCCCGAGTTCGGATTGGGTCCTGCGATGGGCATGATCTTCCCACCTACGGCCATGATGGTGTACCCCCGTTCATACAGGAGTACGTCGGCCATCTCGCCGTTCGCGTCCACGATCTGGCCCTGCGAATTGATCACGTTGCGCAACAGGTTCGGTTCGTCCACCTGGTTGCCGAAAAGGAAGCCCGCCTCCACTCCGTAGAGGTAGTTACTCTCCGCCTTCCGCAGCACATTGAACCCCAGGTTGCTGTTCGCCCCGAAGCGCAGCGCCAGATCACCCCCGGGTAGCTGGTAGGCATAGCTCACGCTGATGGCCACCAGCGATATGCTCGTATCGCGGATGCTCTTCTGTGCATGGGCCTGCCGACCGAACGGAAGGGCGAGCAGAAAAGCGAGCAAAAGGGCCTGGCGCATGGGTTGGCGAAGTTACCGCAGGGGAACGAACCCATGAGCCTTTTCGTGCGTGCACCGTGGTTCCGCTGCCGCCGCTGCGGTCGTGGATACCTATCTTCGCGCCCGCTTACGGAACTGCGGAAGCATTCGTCCCGGACAGCCATTCAACGATACGCACCACCCTCATGAGCACCACGATGAAACCCATCCAGATGGTCGACCTGGCCAGCCAGTATGCCAAGATCAAGGAGGAGGTGGACCGCGCCGTGTTGGATGTGATCCAGAGCACACAGTTCATCAATGGGCCGGAGGTGAAGTCCTTCGAGCAGGAGTTGGGGAGCTACCTCGGGGTGAAGCATGCAATCGGCTGCGCCAACGGAACGGATGCCTTGCAGATCGCGATGATGGCGCTGGACCTGAAGCCGGGCGATGAGGTGATCACGCCCTCCTTCACCTTCGTTGCTACGGTGGAAGTGGTGGCCCTGTTAGGCTTGCATCCGGTGTTCGCGGAAGTGTTGCCGGGTACCTTCAACATCGATCCGGAGGATGTGCGCCGCAAGATCACGCCGCGCACCAAGGCCATCGTGCCGGTGCATCTGTTCGGGCAGACCGCGGACATGAACGCCATCATGAAGATCGCACAAGAGCATGGTCTGCATGTGATCGAGGACAATTGCCAGGCCGTAGGCAGCGACTTCACCATGGCGGATGGAACGGTGAAAAAGGCCGGTACCATCGGACACATCGGCACCACCAGCTTCTTCCCGAGCAAGAACCTGGGTTGCTACGGCGATGGAGGTGCGCTCTTCACGCAGGACGATGCGATCGCGAAGCGCTTGAGGCAGGTTTGCAATCACGGTAGTGAAGTGCGCTATTACCACGACGTAGTGGGCGTGAACAGCCGCCTGGACAGCCTGCAGGCCGCTATCCTAAGGATCAAGCTGCGGCATCTGGATGCCTATGGCCAGGCTCGCCAGGCATCCGCTGCGCATTACGATAAGGCCCTCGCCGGGTTGGAGCATGTACACACCCCGGAGCGGAGTGGCGACAGCACGCACGTCTTTCATCAATACACCCTGCGCGTTACGGGCGGCCACAGGGATGCGTTACGGACCCATCTGG
>JAHEFL010000287.1 GCA_024640205.1 Flavobacteriales bacterium
TCAGGTTACCGATCAGGTGGCAGGACCATTTACGGTCCGTTCATCCATGAAGCGCGCCGCTGGTGAAGTTCACGGATCGGTCATCACGATACGATACGCCGGATCAATGATCTGCCTTCCTTTGGAACAAATTGATCGGACCATGGATCGTAGAGCGCATGAACTTGATCATCGCATTGTAGGGGATGATATGCAATGTGTGGAGATCACGCTGGACCCGCAGGAAACGGTTGTTGCCGAGGCGGGAACAATGATGATGATGGACGAAGGCATCCGGATGAGCACCATATTCGGTGACGGCCGGGGCCAGCAACAGGGCTTTCTGGACAAGATGCTGAGCGCTGGCAAGCGCGTTCTGACCGGTGAAAGCCTGTTCATGACGACCTACACGAACGAAACCACAGGAAGGCGCACGGCCTGGTTCGCAGCGGCCTACCCGGGCAAGATCATGGCACTGGACCTGCGCGATCACCGAGGGAAGTTGATCTGCCAGAAGGACAGTTTCCTCTGTGCGGCGAAAGGGGTGGAGATCGGGATCGCTTTCCAGAAGCGCTTGGGTACGGGCCTATTCGGTGGCGAGGGATTCATTATGCAGAAGCTGGAAGGGGACGGGCAGGTATATATACATGCCGGGGGAACGACGATCCAACGGGACCTGCTGCCGGATGAGATCCTTCGGGTGGATACAGGCTGCCTGGTGGCCATGACCCAGGATGTGGATTACGACATCGAGTTCGTCGGCGGTATCAAGAACACCCTGTTCGGTGGTGAAGGCCTCTTTTTCGCCACGTTGCGCGGGCCGGGTCACATTTGGATCCAGAGCCTACCGTTCAGCAGGCTGGCGGACAACATCATCGCTGCGTCGCCAAGAGCGGGAGGTAAGGGCAAGGAGGAAGGAAGCGTCCTGGGTGGACTTGGACGTTTGCTGGACGGGGATAATTGACCTTCGGGTCGACCCCTCAGTAGTTCTGCTGGCCGTGGTGCTTCTTTCCACCATCGAAGGATTGGAGCACACCCTGTACGAAGGAAAGCACCAGGCTGAATCCAAGTGCCCACCAGAAACTGTCCACATGGAACCCGGGCACGATCCTGTCCGCGATGAGCACGATCACGGCATTGATAACGAGCAGGAACAAGCCGAGGGTGATCACGGTGACCGGCAGCGTGAATAGGACGAGCAGTGGTTTCAGGACGGCGTTGAGCAGGCCGAGGACCGCTGCGGTCAATAAGGCGGTGAGCAAGCCATTGGTCTCGCTCATGTCGCCCAAACTCACGCCCGGTAGCAGGAGGTCCGTGATGAGCACGGCCAGCGTGGTGATGACAAGCTTGATAAGGATGTTCATGACATACAAAGAAAAGGGAAAGGAGTGCGGAAGGCGCATCGGGCGCCCCCACACTCCTTTCACCAATTCATCGGACTACTCCTTGATCAGCTTGCTCGTCGCCGAGCGGCCATTTTGCTGAATGATCAGGAAATAAGCACCACTGGACCCATTGGAAAGGTCGATGGAACCATCGTAATTCCCGCTGGAATTCCGCAAAACATCCTCGTGAACGAGTTCCCCAGTGGCGTCATGCACCATGATCTTCAGGTCACCCCTCTCCGCCGTATTGAACTGCAACTTGAATACACCGCTGGAGGGGTTGGGTGAAATGCTGAGTTCCTGGAGGTCCAAACGTTCATCGAGGCCCTTGACGCCTTTGCTGGTCAATTGATCCTTTTCGCTTTTCGTGAGCGTTCTGCTGTCCATGGTGATACGAACCTCCCGGCGGACCTCCTTGCCAAGCTCTTTTTGCAATTCGTCCAATTCCATTCGAAGCGCTTCCAATTCCTTCTTCAGTTCCGTCATTTCCATGTCGTCGGACCCTTCGAAATGATACTCCTTCCATCTCATTTCATCCGCGTTGTCCATATCATGGAACAGGAATCGCTCGTTGGTTCGTTCTCCCAACGTGCCCGTAAGTGTCAATTGTTCCGCTCCCCTCTCCAGTAACACAGTGATCTCCGTTCCCGGTCCGAGCTCCCTGATCGCGTTCCGAAGGGAGCCGAAATCGGCCACATCCGTACCATTGATGTTCTTTATCACATCACCTGACCTGATCCCCATCCGCTCAGCGGAAGTACCTTTTTCGACCGTACCGATCGCAGCACCACTTCCATCCGTGGGTTCTTCGGCCGGGGTCACGCCAAGGAATGCCCTTGGCTTGGCATTGAATTCGATGATCCGATCTATATCCTGATCAGGCATCATAGCATGGGAATATGCGAATGCCTTGTGAGGTCGCTCGCCCAATTCAACGGTGGTGGTTCTCTTCTTCCCGCCACGGATGTAGGTCACTTTAACCGAGGAACCCGGTTCCATGTCACCGATGTGGTCCGATAGGTCATCAGGCCCGGTTATCGCATGGTCACCGACCTTGATGATCAAGTCCCCTTTTTCCAGCCCTGTGGCCTGCGCCGGGGAGCCTTCCACCACCTCGGTGACCAGTGCTCCTTGGTCATCCGCTTCTTTCTTGCCATCTCCATCCACCTTTTCCAATGAACGCATGTGGACACCCAGATATCCTCGGCTCTGCTTCCTGGACCCTTTGAGTCCATGCGTCATTTTCATGGCCATCTCGGTGGCATCCTCCGCATCCTTCATCATTCTGCGGATATCGATCGTCACCTCACCATCCTCCGCGTTAAGCATCATTTCATCCATGATCCCGAGCTCGCGGAAAGCATCCTGAACAGCTTGTTCGTCATTCGCATCCAACTCGCGCTTGATGTGGGTGGTTTCGCCGTTCTCCGTGGTGGTGACCTCGATGGTGATCTTGCGGGCCGGTTCCTGGGTCTGGCCTTGCGCCGGTCGTGGACCGCTGAAAACAACGGCTGCAAGGGGTACGATCAGTAGCTGCTTTTTCATGATGATCGGCATTGGTCTTCCACAAAATACCCGCACGCAGCGTGAGCCGTGGTGTTAACGAACCTGAACAAGTGTTAAGTCAGGGCTGACCGGTTGGGTCCGTGTTGAACCGATCGATGTCCCGGCGATCGCGCTTGGATGGCCTTCCTTTACCTGCCTGGCGATATAGCTTCCGTTGCTTCCGAACGCGTTCCAGGGATTCCAGATCCTCCAAGGGTGTCGTTTCCAAAAGGTATTCACCCACCATTTTCGGCCCGATGCGGGAATCGGGGAGGGATACGATCACCCATGTGCGCCAGATAGGAGTGACCCGCAGTTGAATGCATTCCCTCGCCTTCACTTCAGCGGAAGGTTTGAGCGTCCGGTCGCCTCGCTTTACCTGCTCCCGCTTAACGGCATCGGTGGCCAGGCTCCTGGTCTTGAACAGGCGCACGCACCAGAGGAATTTATCAATGCGCATGGCGGAGATGTTCCAGTATGCTTCGCTGGATGGGTCGCTGGGAATGCTGCTCTAACAAGGAAAGGCGCCCACTGGACGCCTTTCACTAGTGACCCCGGGAGGATTCGAACCTCCAACCAACAGAACCGGAATCTGTCATTCTATCCAATTGAACTACGGGGCCGGTCACTTCACCGAAGGTCGGAGAAGGGCGGCAAAGATAGCTGCACCTAACCACTCTTGTGATTGACTAGTTGCTCTTGGTCATTACATATTCAATACCAAGTGGACCTTTCATGAACTGCAGAGTGGAATCGGATGTAGCGGTTAATGCAGTGGTCTCTTTCTCCATGATCA
>JAHEFL010000288.1 GCA_024640205.1 Flavobacteriales bacterium
GTGGGGTGATCACCTACCCGAAAAGCGGACTGGCCGCTACACTGAGCGAGTTGGGTCCGGAGCATTGCGTGCTGGAGACCGACGCACCCTTCCTGGCCCCGGTGCCTCACCGGGGCAAGCGCAATGAGAGCGGCTACGTTCCGCATGTCGCCACGAAATTGGCCGAGGCCACCGGGCGTAGTGTTGCGGAGATCGCGCGCATCACCACCGCCAACGCCGAAGTACTTTTCGCTGCGGCCGACCCCGCCACACCATGAGCGCATCCTCCGTCCTGCTGATCTATACCGGCGGCACCATCGGCATGCTCGCCGACCCCCGCACCGGCACCCTGCGTCCCATGGATCTTTCGCACTTGGAGGAACAGGTGCCGGAGCTGGAGCGCATCCAGGTGCAGCTGGGCACCATCGCCTTCGAGCAGCCCATCGATAGCAGCGACATGCGGCCCGCGGATTGGCTGCGGATCGCCGCGATCATCGGGAAGAACTACGAGCGCTACGATGGCTTCGTGGTGCTGCACGGCAGCGATACCATGGCCTACACCGCCAGTGCGCTCAGCTTCCTGCTGGAGAACTTGAACAAGCCGGTGATCTTTACGGGATCGCAATTGCCGATCGGGATGATACGCACCGATGCGAAGGAGAACCTGATCACCGCCATCGAGATCGCGGCCGCGAAGGATGAGGAAGGACAGGCCATGGTGCCCGAGGTGGCCATCTACTTCGAGTACCGCCTGATGCGCGGGAACCGCACGGTGAAAGTCCACGCGGAACGTTTCGAAGCCTTCCGTTCACCCAACTGGCCTGCGCTGGCGGAAGCGGGAGTACACCTGCGCTACGATCGTGCGTCGATCCTGCCGCATCGCAACGGCGGCTTGAAGGTGCATGGCGCCATGGATGACCGCGTGGCGGTGATCCCCTTGTATCCGGGCATCCGGGCCGCGTGGGTGGAGCAGGCGCTGGCACTTCCGGACCTGCGCGCCGTGGTGTTGAGCACGTTCGGGAGCGGGAACGGACCCACGGACAAGGCTTTCCTTAGTGTGCTGCGCGCGGCACGGGAGCGGGGTTTGTTGCTGATGAACGTGACACAGTGTGTAGGCGGAAGGGTGGAGCAGGGGCGGTACGTGACGAGCCAGGCTTTCGAGGCCATGGGTATGGTGTCCGGTCATGACCTGACCACCGAGGCGTGCGTGACGAAACTGATGTTCTTGCTGGCCCAGGAGCAGGCAACGGAGGAAGTGGCACGACGAATGGCCACACCGATCTGTGGGGAGTTCACGTTGGCTTAACATGAACGCGCCACACCGTTCGCTGCACGAAGCCCGCCGCTGCTTTGTTGATGCTTGGACCGAAGGACCTTTTTGTAATTTGGCCGCCCTTAAAGCGGATGAACACCTTCCGCATCAACGCAACGAACGGAGAGATGGCCGAGTGGTTGAAGGCGCGCGCCTGGAAAGTGCGTATACCCTTAACGGGGTATCGGGGGTTCGAATCCCTCTCTCTCCGCCATTGCATGGCACACATCATTTGATACCCAAGATCTACGCTTAACACCACTACCTTTCCACTCCGGAAATAACCTGGAACCAACCATCACTCGATAACGACCCCCAACATGCTACGCAAGTTCCTTTCCCTTTTCCTTGTTGGTGTGATGAGCACCTGCATCATCGCCACGCCACTTCTGGCACAGGATGCTCCGGCCGCTGGCTCCACCGAAGTGAGCGCCATGGATGATGAAGCCCCCAAAGGCAATCACCAGATGGTGAAAGAGCGCTTCATCGAAGGTGATCCCACCTTCATGGCCCCTGTATTGATCTGTTTGATCCTTGGCCTGGCCATCGTCATCGAGCGTATCATCTACCTGAACATGTCCACCACCAATACGAGCAAATTGCTTGAAAGCGTGGAGGAGGCCTTGAAGAGCGGGGGCACCGACGGTGCGAAGGAAGTGTGCCGCAACACCAAGGGACCCATCGCAGGCATTTTCTATCAAGGTCTTGACCGCGCCCATGAAGGGGTGGACATCGTGGAGAAATCCGTGGTGGCCTATGGCGGTGTGGAAGTGAGCCGCCTGGAGCGCGGCCTTTCCTGGATCGGCCTGTTCATCGCCCTGGCGCCCATGCTCGGGTTCATGGGAACGGTTATCGGTATGATCGACGCCTTCGACAAGATCGCGGCAGCGAACAACATCAGCCCGGCCATCGTGGCAGGTGGTATCAAGATCGCACTGCTCACCACCGTGTTCGGTCTTATCGTGGCCATCATCCTGCAGGTCTTCTACAACTACCTTGTGAGCAAGGTGGATAGCATCACCGGCCAGATGGAGGAAGCTTCCATCGCCCTGGTCGACATGCTCGTGAAGGAGAGCCACGCAAAACACTGAGCGGCATGAACCATCAAGGAACAGCACTTATCGGACGTATCGCGCAGTACGCGATCGCCGTGCTGGGCATCATTTTCTTCATCATGATCCTTTCCGGTAACACTACCGGGATCGACGGTGGACTGTTCGTGACCTACATCGCCTTCTTCCTGTGCGCGGGTATCACACTTGTGTTCTCCCTCATCGGGCTCACGAAGAAATCCCTTATCGGTATGGGAGCCTTCGTGGTGGTCTTCGCATTGGCCTATGCCCTGTCCGATGGAAGCGTGAAGCCGGAGTGGAACATTTCGGAGTCCACCTCCAAGCTGATCAGTACCGGATTGCACATGTTGATGATCGCCACGTTGGGAGCGATCGGTGCCATCGTCTACGGAGAGGTCACCCGCATGTTCAAGTAGCACCATGCTCAGGAAACGAAAGAAAGAAGGACCGGGCGAGATCAACGCCGGCAGTATGGCGGACATCGCCTTCCTGCTGCTGATCTTCTTCCTGGTGACCACCACCATGGATACCGATGCCGGTATCCTTCGCCTGCTGCCACCCATTGTGGAGGATCAGGAGGAAATGGACAAGGTGAAGGAGCGCAACGTATATGTGGTGCTCATCAACGACGCGGACCAGCTGCTGGTGGAAGGTGCACCGATGGACATCAAGGAACTACGCGATGGGGCCAAGGAGTTCATGACCAATCCGACCAATAGCGAGGAGCTGCCGGAAAAGACCCGGGTAACGGCCGCTCTGTGCCAGCAGCGGATAGCAGAGAATAAGTCCGGGGTGGCAGCTGCCACGGACCCGGAGATCAAAGCGGATTTCGAGAAACTCGTGGAACGCTGGGAAGAGAAGCTTGCGGCGGTCCGGGTGCTGGGTGAGTATATGGAACTGCCACCTTCGGCGGTGATCTCCCTGCAGACCGGCTCCAAAACCTCCTACGACATGTATGTTCAAGTGCAGAACGAACTGGAGGCCGGTATCCGGGAGCTGCGCGAAGAGCTGTCCAAGGAAAAGTTCGGCCGCAAGTTCAGCGAGCTCGATGACAAGAACGAGGACGACCAACCGCTGATCCTGGCCGTCCGCATGGTCTATCCACAACGTATCTCCGAAGCCGAGCCCGTGGAAGTGGGCCTCAGCAACTGAACACGCAGCATCATGTCGCGATTCAAGGACAAAGGGAGTAAAGGCACACCAGCGATCAGCACGGCATCGCTGCCGGATATCATCTTCATGCTGCTGATCTTCTTCATGGTCACCACCGTGATGCGGGAGGTGGATCTGAAGGTGAAGATCTCGCTACCCGAAGCGAGCGAGGTCACCAAGCTGG
>JAHEFL010000289.1 GCA_024640205.1 Flavobacteriales bacterium
ATCATGATCGATGACCACACGGCGGTCCAAGAGCTTGATCCGTCGTTGCTCGAACTGTTCCCGAATCCTGTTCAGGACCACCTGGTACTGAGCTGCGACCTGGTATTCGTTGAGATCCTGGTCATGGATGCAGGAGGACGCATCGTTCTCGTGATGAGCAACCCGAATGAACGGTCCCACGATATCTCCGGACTGGTCCCAGGGTATTATGTTCTGCGCGCCATGGTCAAGGATGGTCGTTCGATCAGGAAGCCTTTCGTGATGGCGCGACCCTGAGGAACGCCCTCATCGGGCCTGCCTGAATAGTGTCTTTAGTTCGGCAGTCCGGCGGTGGTCCCGAGGCCATATCGCTTGTACAGCCTGGCCTTACGCCGTTCCAAACGAGCCTGGGCCCTATCCGTCATGGGCGGCCTCACGTGAACAGCGAGTTCACCGCGCTCGATTCGTTGGACGATCACTTCGACCATGATATCCTCGTTCGCGGCATCATAGGTGCTCTTCAGGTCATGACCGAACAACCTTGCGAGGCCCTGCCATAAGAACGCCTGGAACGAGCCACGCAGCTCCTTCACCAATTCGTAAGAGGTGCGCCCTGTCTCCCGGTCGATCAGCTTCACCAGGATACGACCCTGGCTCATCGTCAAGTTCTTTACCTCGGCTTCGAACTCAGCACGCAACTCAGCCTCCGCTAGTTTGATGTACAGATCCTGATCCCCCGATCGCTCGATCAACGAAAGATCACGCTCATATTCCGCCAAAAGATCCGCAGTTATGCGCGCATAGGGATACACACGCTGGACCGTCCTTGTTAATTTGTCATAGCGCGCTGCCTCCCTCCTGTTGGAGGGCATCCATGTCGCAAGGACCGTGGCCTCCCTGAGATCGACCACGGCCAGCGTATCGCCGTTCACTACGCGAGCTCTTAGGACACGACCACAGCCATCCTTTTGTCCAAAGGATGACAGGGTCGCCCAGAACGCGACCAAAAAGAAAAGGGTGCGGAACGTGACTACCATGTTATCGAGCATCCCGTACGTGAAGATATCAACGCACGACAGGCTCTCGATATTCCCTTGTACCGGATCAGCCGCGCTTAAGTTTCCAGGCGCCTGGACCACTGCCCCCCGAACGGATGATGGCCGGGACCCTGGCCGCATCCTCAAAATGCATGGCCGCTACAAGGCTTGCGGCCATGCGTTCACCTTCATCCGCTCCTTCCAGATCCTCGGGCTTGAAGTGATCACGCACGAAATGCGTGTCATACTTGCCACTCAGGAATGCATCGTGCCCCATCACATATCGGCAGAATCCCAGCGTCGTCTCGACACCACTGATGGCATAATCATCGATCGCTCGTTCCATCCTCCTGATGGCCTCTTCACGCGTGTTACCATGTGTGATAAGCTTCGCGATCATGGGGTCGTATTGGATCGGGATGGTCATTCCTTCCTCAAAACCATCGTCCACACGGACTCCGGGGCCCTGTGGTGGTCGATATGTGGTCAACGTGCCGATATCAGGCAGGAATCCATTGGTGGGGTCCTCGGCGTAGACCCGCACCTCGATCGCATGACCGATGATCTTCAGGTCCTTCTGTTCAAAAGGTAGTTCCTCGCCCTCCGCGACCATTATCTGAAGCTTCACCAGGTCCAACCCGGTGATCATTTCCGTGACCGGATGCTCCACCTGCAGCCGGGTATTCATTTCCATGAAGTAGAAGTTCAACTGCTCGTCGAGCAGGAATTCCACTGTTCCGGCTCCGCTGTAGTCCACACTTTTCGCCACGGCCACGGCCGCCTCCCCGATCCGCCTGCGCAGCTCAGGGGTCAGAACGGCACTGGGTGCCTCTTCCACTACTTTTTGATAGCGACGCTGGATGCTGCACTCGCGCTCGAAGAGATAACAGGTGTTGCCATGATTGTCCGCCATGATCTGCACCTCGATATGGCGCGGTCCGGCAACGTATTTCTCGATGAACACACTTCCGTCCCCGAACGCGTTCTCAGCCTCACTGATGGCGCGTTCCAATCCTTCCTTGAGCTCGCTCTCCTGCTCCACGATGCGCATGCCTTTACCGCCACCACCTGCGGCGGCTTTCACCAGGATCGGAAAGGTGATAGTTCGCGCCACGGCCATCGCTTCCTCCAACCCGCTGACCGCTCCTTCCGTTCCCGGCACCAGGGGAACGCCATGGTTCTTCACCGCTTCCTTGGCGGCCAATTTGTCGCCCATGACCTTCATGGCGTGTGGCGAAGGTCCGACGAAGGTGACCCCGGCCTGTTCGAGTGCCTTGCAGAAGTCCCCGTTCTCGCTCAAGAACCCATAGCCGGGGTGCACCGCATCCACTTCGAGATCCCTGCACACCTTGACGATCTTCTCGAATACGAGGTAACTCTCCTTGCTGGGTGCCGGGCCGATACACACTGCTTCGTCCGCGAACCGAACGAACGGCGCGTTCCGATCGGCCTCGGAAAAGACCGCCACGGTCCGGATGCCCATTTCACGGGCGGACCGCATCACGCGCAATGCGATCTCCCCCCTGTTAGCCACAAGGAGTTTGCTGATCTTTTTTCCCCTTCCCATGGTGGATCGTTCCCCGTTCACTTCAACACCTCCTTCACCCGGTCCGCCGCCTCCTGAAGGGCTACCGCACTGAGCACCTTGAGACCGCTCTTGTCGATCAAGTCCTTGGCCTCCTCCGCATTGGTCCCTTGCAGGCGGACAATGATGGGGACCTTGATATCACCAATATTCCGGTATGCATCAACGACCCCTTGTGCCACCCGATCGCACCGAACGATGCCACCGAAAATGTTGACCAGGATCGCCTTAACGCGCGTGTCCTTCAGGATGATCCGGAAAGCCTTCTCCACCCGGGCCGCATCAGCCGTGCCGCCCACATCCAGGAAATTGGCCGGTTCACCGCCACTGAGTTTGATAATGTCCATTGTAGCCATCGCCAGTCCGGCACCGTTCACCATGCATCCCACATTCCCATCCAAGCGAACATAGTTCAGGCCTGCTTCGCCGGCTTCCACCTCAATGGGGTCCTCCTCCGTCTTGTCCCTCATTTCCGCGTGATCCGGGTGCCGGAACAAGGCGTTCCCATCAAGGCGCACCTTGGCATCCACCGCGGCGATCTTGTCGTCACTGGTCTTCAGCACCGGGTTGATCTCGAACATTGCCGCATCGCAACCTTCATAGGCCTTGTAAAGCGCGGCAACGAACTTCATCATCTCCTTTTTCGCCACACCGGAAAGGCCGAGACGAGTCGCGATCTTGTGGCATTGAAAAGGGCGTAAACCGACGCGGGGGTCCACCACCTCCTTGAAGATCTTCTCCGGGGTATGCTCCGCCACTTCCTCGATGTCCATGCCCCCCTCCGTACTGTACATGATGATGTTCCGGGCCGAACTGCGATCCAGCAACACGCTCATATAGTATTCCTTGGTTTCGCTCGCACCGGGATAGTACATGTCCTCAGCGATCAGGACCTTGTGGACCTTTTTCCCTTCAGGAGGGGTCTGTGGGGTCTTCAACATCATGCCGATGATATCATCAGCCCGTCCCCTGACCTCTTCAATGTTCTTCGCCAGCTTCACACCTCCACCTTTTCCACGTCCACCGGCATGCACCTGGGCCTTAACCACCCACCACTTCGTGCCGGTCTCCTGGCCCAGCCGTTTGGCCTGGTCAACA
>JAHEFL010000290.1 GCA_024640205.1 Flavobacteriales bacterium
AACGCAAGCTTCATCGAAATGTCGATACGCAAACCCTTCAACCTGAGCGCTTGGATCGAGGAGAACCGATCGATCCTCAAACCACCTGTCGGGAACAAGAACCTGTACGTGGAAGCAGGGGACTACATCGTAATGATCGTGGGTGGACCCAACGCACGCAAGGATTATCATTGGAACGAAACGGAGGAGCTTTTCTACCAGTTGGAAGGCGATATCGAAGTGGGGATCCAGGAGGAAGGCAAGGCCGTGACCATTCCCATCAGGCAAGGGGAGATGTTCCTCCTGCCTGCCCGGGTGCCCCATCAACCAAGACGAGGCGAGAATACCGTTGGTCTTGTGATCGAGGTGAAACGGGATGACCGGGAGCTGGAGGACGGTTTGCAATGGTATTGCGAGAAGTGCAATAACCTGTTGCATGAGTACCGCTTCGTACTGCACGACATCGAGAAGGATTTCCTTCCCCGCTTCCGGGAGTTCTACGGTGATGAGAAGCATCGGACCTGCAAGAAGTGCGGGCACGTGATGGAAACGGACCCCCGCTTCGTGTAAGCGCGCTCCTGCATGGCCGATCTCTTTTCCGTCGATATCCATACGCACATCCTTCCGGAGAACATCCCGGATTTCGGTTCGCGCTATGGCTATCGCGGGTTCATCCACCTGGATCACCACAAGTCGGGATGCGCCAGGATGATGATGGATGACAAATTCTTCCGGGAAGTGGAGGCGAATTGCTGGGACCCGGAGGTGCGGATGAGTGAGTGTGATACCCAGCGTGTGCATGTGCAGGTCCTGAGCACCGTCCCCGTGATGTTCAGCTATTGGGCCAAACCCCAGGATACGTTGGACCTATCCATGTTCCTGAACGACCACATCGCAGGGATCGTGCAGCGATGGCCCAAACGCTTCGTTGGGCTTGGCACCCTGCCCATGCAGGATCCCGAACTGGCGATCAAGGAATTGGAGCGGTGCAAGCGGATCGGTCTGGTCGGTGTGCAGGTCGGCACGCATATCCACGGGACCAACCTGGGTGAGCCACGCTTGTTCCAAGTGTTCCAGGCATGCCAGGAGCTGGATATGGCCGTGTTCGTGCATCCCTGGGACATGATGGGTCGTGACCGCATGGATAAGTACTGGATGCCCTGGTTGGTGGGTATGCCTGCGGAAACCGCAACGGCGATCACCTCCATGATCTTCAGCGGCTTGTTCGAGAAACTTCCGCGGTTGCGCGTGGCCTTTGCGCATGGTGGAGGTTCTTTTCCGGCAACCATTGGGCGCATTGAACACGGATTCGTGGTGCGCCCTGATCTATGTGCGGTGGATAACGCCGTGAATCCGCGGGAATACCTGGGCCGCTTCTGGATCGATTCGCTCGTTCATGATCCGGCCATGTTACAATACGTGGTGGACCAGATGGGACCGGACCGCGTGGCCTTGGGTACCGATTATCCATTCCCCCTTGGCGAACTGGAGCCGGGTACGTTGATCAAGAGCATGCCATGGGATGACCCGATGAAGGAGAAGCTGCTTAGCGGTGCAGCATTGGAGTGGATGGGTCTGGAACGAAAGCAATTCCTTCCATCGGCGTCCTAACGCAGCAGGTTCACGTGTCCGAAGGCATTGTGGAACCGGCCGGACAGTTCGGTCGCCTCCACGTGCCAGACGTACGTGTCGATCTGGGAATCCACCCCCTTGTACGTTCCATCCCAGAATCGATCGATCGAGTTGCTCTCGAAGATCAGTTCACCCCACCGGTTGAAGACCATCAGGTGGAACGTGTCGAGCTCGGCACCCCACGCACCGAAGACATCGTTCACGCCATCCCCGTTCGGAGTGAAGGTGTTGGGAACGAAAAGGGTACCGTTCAGGATGATCGAGACGGTTGCTGATGCTGAACAGCCCTCCCCGTTCGTGTAGGTAATGGTGTAGACCATGCTTTCCTCGGGCTGCACCCAGGTGCTTGGGCAGGTATCGCATTCCAGCCAAAGATCCGGTTCCCATATGGCCTCCCCAGGCCCGCTTCCATGGATCTCCACCCGGTCGCCAAGGTCGATCACCTGGTCGTTCCAAGCGAAGACCTCCGGAGGTGGTAACATACCGATGGTGACCGATGCGCTTCCAGTGCATCCCAGATCATCGGTCACCATCACCGTGTAGGTTACCGGACCGTTCGATGTGGCTATCGGGTTCGGGCTTTGCGCGTTGTCCAATCCTTGGGCTGGGGTCCATTCGTAATCCGTACCTCCGCTCGCGAAAAGTGGAACAGAGTTCCCCGGACAAACCACCGTATCAGGCCAGGCATCTGCGGTCACGCTGGTCACCTCCACCAACGCGCTATCCAGGATACTCCCACATACATTGTCCGCTTCAACGATATACAGGGTGGTCATGGTCGGGTCCACCGTTGGATTCTGTATGGTGAGCGTTGATATCCCTTCCGCCGGCGACCACAGATGCGTATCCGCATCGGGACCGAACAGCTGAACGCTCGCTCCAAGACAGATGATGGTATCGCTCAACGTCGGTTCCGGGAGACCGTCCAATACGTTGACTGTAATGGAGTCCACGATGGAACAACCTTCCGCTGTCGTGATCTCAACGGTGTAGGTCGTCGTATCCAATGGCGTAGCTGTGGGTGTGGCACTTGCCGGATCATCCAGGGTTGCAGCAGGCGACCAAAGGAAATCCACTCCACCACTGGCGGAGATCACCACACTGGTTCCAGCACAGATGAGCGTATCGGGCATGGCCGAGCCCTGAGGATCCGCGAACACGATATCGACGGACGCTGTGTCCGTTCCACATTCCGTGGTGGCAACGAAGAAGTACGTGATCGGTTCATCCGGACTTGAGATCGGGTCCTGCACGAACGGGTCATTCAACCCGGTCACCGGGAACCATTCGTAGCTATCCGCGCTCGACCCAATGAGCTGGACGCTGCCACCCGGGCACAGTGGTGGAACGGGTTCAATGCTTGCGTTGGGCATTGCAATGCTGATGATCTCCATGGTCGCCGTATCCGGCTCAGCGCACCCGCCTGCATCGGAAAGGATCAGGGTCACCGTGAAGGTGCCTCCTTCGGTATACACATGGGAGGGTTCGAATTCATCGCTCGTCCCTCCATCACCGAACGTCCATTGATACGTGTTCCCACCGATGCTGTTATTCGTGAACTGGACCTCGGCAGGATAGCAGATCGTTGATGGGCCGTCGATACCGATCACGGCAAGAGGTTGCGATAACTCGAACTTGAATACCCCCAGGTTGCAATTGAAACTGTTGTTCGTGTTGCTATATGCTCCTGGTGTGGTAGGGAACGTGCTCTGCCCGCCACAACCTGCACATACAGCCTGATAGACCGTGCCGTCCTTATCGAAACGGCTCGTTCCGCCATCCACGTGGTCTGAGGTATTGCTTCCTCCGAAAAAGGTGGCGTAGTTCAAACTGGCCGCATCCGGTTCCAGCACCATCAAGTAGAAGTCACTTCCGTTGGTCGTCGGTTGGATGGCGTCGGGCGTCACAGGAGAACCAACGGTGGTGCTTGCGTTCGGCGCACCCAGGTTGTTCGTGGAACCTGCCCATCCGCTGAAATAGATCAGCCCGCAATCACTCACCAGGAAAGCGGAAGGCGATAGGTCCTGTGTGATGGCACCATTCCCGATACGCGTGGACCATGTGGAGGCGGACAGGTCATGGCTC
>JAHEFL010000291.1 GCA_024640205.1 Flavobacteriales bacterium
CGGTATTTCGAACACGTTCAGCATAGCGGCGCGCTTCGCCGATTTCAAGAAGGACTGAGCATCCCGTTCAGGTCCGGGCGCTGTGGGCATCAGGGTCGGTGAGGGCTACCTTCGCCGCCTCAGCACTGCTCCATTGAACCGTATCACGATCGCCATTGATGGCTTCTCCTCCTGCGGGAAAAGCACCCTGGCCAAGCAGTTGGCAGCCCATCTGGGGTATACGTACATCGATAGCGGAGCCATGTACCGGGCAGTGGCCCTGTACGTCATCCAGAATGGTCTGGTAAAGGAGGGAAAGCTGGATCGGGATGGACTCTTGAACGATCTGGATAAGCTTGATATCCGCTTCGAGCATGATGCGTTGACCGGCAAGAGCGTTACCCTGCTGAATGGCCGGAACGTGGAGCGGGAGATCCGTGGGATGGAGGTGAGCCGCTATGTGACCTTGGTAAGTCCGGTCCCAGAGGTGCGTGCCAAACTGGTGCGGCTGCAGCAAGCGCATGGGGCCGAGAAAGGAGTGGTCATGGATGGAAGGGACATCGGGTCCGTGGTATTCCCGGAAGCCGAGGTCAAATTGTATATGACCGCCCGGCCGGAAGTGCGGGCGCAGCGCCGCTATCAGGAGCTGAAGAAAAAAGGCGTGGAAGTGGACTTCGCCAGTGTGTTGGAGAACATCAACCGCCGGGATGAGGATGACACCACGCGTGCCGCGGATCCGTTGGTCAAAGCACCTGATGCCGTGGAATTGGATAACAGCGACATTACACCTGAGGAGCAGTTCCGCAGTGCGCTGAACACCGTGGTCGATACGCTGGTGAAGGTGGGGCAGGAGTGATCGCTTCAGCCGACCATTGCATTCATCACGGTCGTCGGATCCTTCACTCCATCCATGAATTCCAGCACCTTCAACATGACTTTATCGAGCAGCGTATCCGGGCAACTCGCGCCGCTGGTAAGGACGATGGTCACGGGTCGCTTGGGTGGTAGCCAAGCGGAGGTCCGAAGCAACTTGTGCGCGGTATAGTTGAAATGCTCGATCTCCGTGGCGCTGAGCAATTCCTTATGCCCATTGATGAAGTAGGTCGGGAACCGCTGTTCCAGCAACTCCACCAAATGACTTGTATTGCTGCTGTTGTAACCGCCCACCACCAGTGCCAGGTCCGCTTCGGCCTTCAATAGCTCGTTGGTCGCATCCTGATTGTCGTTGGTCGCATAGCACAGGGTGTCCCGTGTGTCGGCGAAATGTTCCTTTACCCGGTCAGCACCATGTTTTGTGAGCATCACCTGCTTCAGATGGTCCGCGATGGCCTGTGTCTCCGTGGCAAGCATGGTGGTCTGGTTCACCACCCCCACACGGGCCAGATGCTTTTCCGGGTCGAACCCCGGCGTGCAGCTTTCGCCGAATAATTCCTGGAAACGGTCGAGGGGCACTTCCCCGAGAATGATCCGCCCCAACTCCTGGGTCTCGGCCATGTCCTTCACGATCACGGCAGGCGCCCCTTGCGCGGTATGGCTGAACGTGGCCCGGGTCTCCTCGTGGTCGGCCTTCCCGTGGATCACCACCGTGTACGCCTTGCTACCCAGCTGCGCCGAGCGGTTCCAGACCTTTTCCACGAAGGGACAGGTGGTATTGTGCTTCAACGGGTCGATGCCGATGGCTTTCAATCGGGCCTCCGTCTCCAGCGTTGTCCCGAAGGCTGGTACGATCACGATATCCTCACTGGTGAGCTCTTTCCAATCCATGAGCATCCGACCGTGCGTATCCTGGATGAAGCGCAATCCATGACTCTCGAGGTCAGCATTCACCTCCGGGTTATGGATCATCTGGCTCAAAAGGAAGATCCGTTTATCCGGGTTCTCCTCGATGGCCTGATAGCTGATCTCGATGGCATTCTCCACCCCGTAGCAGAAGCCGAAATGCCGGGCGAATACGAACCGGACCGCGCCCAGGTCCAGCACCGTCGGGCTAAGATCCTTCTTCTTTGGGTCCTGGGCCTTTCTGAAAGCTTTCAGCCTGCCGATCAGGTTACTGCGGTAATGAGCCGGTATCGTGAAACTGCGCATGGTTCACTCCGTGCAGGGACAATTCATTGGCAAGGAGGGTGCGAAGGTAGCCTCATGACCTGGCTCCACCTGGTCGGGGAACGATCACCACATCCGCATATCGCTGGTTTTCAGATAAATATTCCTACATTCGCGGCCCATTTCCAAGAACGCTCACGCAGGGGTATCGTGGGCTGAAAAATTCCTTCCGGATGGTACCCCCTGGGTCCGGGATACAAGTAAACAGCTAGCCACATGGCAGCAGAAGAACAAGAAGGCGCACCAAAGGTCGCCGAAACCGTAGAGGCCGCACCGGCCGCCGCACCAGCCGTACCGGTTTCCACCAAGGTCGGCAATCGTACCACCGTGATCTACGCGGAACCCGACGGGGAATTCGATTGGGAGGGCATCGAGGATGACAGTAAGGTCATCGCTACCGAAGCCCGGGAGAAGATGGAGAAGGCCTATGAGGATACCCTGAGCAGCATTTCCGAAAAGGAGGTGTTGATGGGCACCGTGGTAGGCATGAACAAGAAGGAGGTGGTCATCAACATCGGCTACAAGTCCGAGGGTGTGGTGCCACTGAGCGAATTCCGCTACAAGCAGGACCTCAAGGTCGGCGACAAAGTGGAGGTTTACATCGAGAAGCAGGAGGACAAGGGTGGCCAGATGGTCATCAGCCACAAGACCGCCCGCGTTCACAATGCATGGGGCAAGGTGAACCATGCGATGGAGAACAACGAAGTGATCACGGGATACGTGAAGTGCCGCACGAAAGGTGGCCTTATCGTGGACGTCTTCGGTATCGAGGCCTTCCTGCCCGGTTCACAGATCGATGTGAAGCCCATCCGCGACTACGACCAGTTCGTGGACAAGAACATGGAGTTCAAGGTGGTGAAGATCAACCAGGAGTTCAAGAACGTGGTGGTCTCGCACAAAGCACTCATCGAAGCCGAACTCGAGGCGCAGAAGCGCCAGATCATCGGTGGCCTGGAGAAAGGTCAGGTGTTGGAGGGTACTGTCAAGAACATCACCGACTACGGCGTGTTCGTGGACCTCGGTGGCGTGGATGGTCTCATTCACATTACGGACCTCAGCTGGGGCCGCGTGAGCCATCCGGAAGAGGTGGTGAAACTGGACGAGAAGATCAACGTCGTGATCCTGGACTTCGACGACGAGAAGAAGAGGATCGCTCTTGGTCTCAAGCAGCTGAGCGCTCATCCTTGGGATGCATTAAGCGCCGACCTGAACGCCGGCGACAAGGTCCAGGGCAAGGTCATGGTGATCACCGACTACGGCGCGTTCGTAGAGGTGGCGAACGGTGTGGAAGGACTTCTGCACGTGAGCGAAATGAGCTGGAGCCAGCACCTGCGCAGCCCGAAGGACTTCCTGAAGGAAGGGCAGGAGATCGAGTGCGTCATCCTGAACATCGATCGCGAGGAGCGGAAGATGAGCCTTGGAATGAAGCAGCTCACCGCCGATCCATGGGCGGACATCGAGTTCAAGTACCCGGTCCGCTCCAAGCATTCCGCCAAGGTCCGCAACTTCACCCACTTCGGTATTTTCGCCGAGTTGGAGGAGGGCGTTGATGGCCTCATCCATATCAGCGACCTGAGCTGGACGAA
>JAHEFL010000292.1 GCA_024640205.1 Flavobacteriales bacterium
TTCGATGTGCTGGTGGGCGTAAACCTCCTGCGCGAAGGATTGGACCTTCCGGAAGTAAGCCTGGTGGCGGTGATCGATGCGGACAAGGAAGGCTTCCTGCGCAGCAACCGGTCGCTGACACAAACGGCCGGTCGCGCAGCGCGGAACATCAATGGCCTGGTGATCTTCTATGCCGACAAAGTGACGGAGAGCATGCGGCGCACGATCGAAGAGACCGAACGCCGGCGCGTGAAGCAGATGGCGTACAACGAAGAGCACGGCATCACGCCTACGCAGATCAAGAAGGAACGTGGCGAGGTGTTGCGCCAAACGGCTGTGATCGACATAAATGATCCGGCCAAACGTCGCGCTTATGTTGAGCCTCAGGAGCTGAGCCTTGCAGCCGACCCGGTGGTGCGCTACATGAGCGCCGAGCAGTTGGAGAAGAACGCCGAATTGCTGGAATCCCAGATGCGGAAAGCGGCCAAAGAGCTTGATTTCATTGCCGCCGCACAGCTCCGCGATGAGCTCTTCGCCATGCGGAAACTCCTGGAGGAAAAGGAGAAGGCGTCCAAGGAACGCTGAACATCGACCGGGTCCTTTCGGATCACGGATCGTATTTTGCGATCCTCACGTGCATCGCGGTGGCGGTGCGTGGCGAGGAATCTTCGTGTAACCAGATCTCCCTCAACAAATGAAATTACGGTACTCGTTATTGGCCCTCGCTGCAGGGTTCTTGACATATACTCAAGCGCAGGTCTCCTTCGGTGGCGAGCCCACCGCTGTGCGCACTCCTGGAGTTCTTCCTGCTGCTCCATTGGTGGTGATGCCGACGGTGGATGCGGAATTACTGATGGCAGAGGACCAGGAACGCCTGGACCAGGGCATCAAGGGTCCTTATCGTTTCGGCTCGAACCACATGGTGGACCTCGGACTGGAGAACAGCGGCGTTTGGACCGAGCTCTCGAACGGCGACCGGGTATGGCAGATCGCCATCGAATGCCCCGGTGCGCTGAGCATCAACTTCGAGTTCCATGATTACCTGATCCCGGAAGGGGCACAGGTCTTTGTGTACAATGACGCTGGCGAACACCTCGGAGCCTTTACCGCTGAGAGCAGCGGAGGGCAGCACAGTATGGGCGTGACCCAACTGGCAGGTGACCGGATCACCGTGGAGTACGTCGAGCCTCTTGCCGTTCGTGGTGAAGGCCAGCTGCGTATCGGACAGGTGACGCATGCCTATCGCGATGTGCTCGGGCTGATGAAGGGCCTAGGCGACAGCGGATCCTGCAACAACAATGTGATCTGTGCGGTCGGTGATCCCTGGCGTGCCCAGATCCGGTCGGTGGCGATGATCACGGTGGGTGGCAGCGGTCTTTGCACCGGCCAGCTGATCAACAATTGCGCGAACGACGGAACTCCCTACTTCCTGACCGCAGAGCATTGCCTGCCGAGCAATAACAGCGTTTCCAACTGGGTGTATCGCTTCAAGTGGCACAGCCCGAGCTGCACCAGCAACTCGAACGGACCGACCAACTTCACGGTGAGCGGTTCGACCTTGAAGCAGGCGAACATCGCCAGCGATGCGGCTTTGATCGAATTCAACAACGTGCCGCCTGAGAACTACGAAGTATTCTACACCGGTTGGGACAAGAGCGGAACTGCACCCACGGCGTCCACGGCCATCCATCACCCGAGCGGTGATGTGAAGAAGATCAGTTTCGATGACGATGCTGCAGGGAACGGCACCTTTTCGGGTGTGGCCTGCTGGCGCATCCTGAACTGGGAGGACGGCACCACGGAGGGTGGATCCTCCGGAAGCGGGCTCTGGAACCAGAACGGTCTATTGATCGGCCAGCTCTTCGGAGGCCAGGCGAGCTGCTCCTTCAATGTGAACGATTACTATGGCAAATTCAGCAACACCCATCCAGCTTTCGCTGAATGGTTGGGGAATTGCGGAGATCAATTGGAGGGTTACCCCAGCAATGTCGGCATCGGCGAGACAGCTGTGCAGGGTGGTGTGCGCGTAGCGCCGAACCCCACGAACGGCAACTTGAACGTGTTCCTTCCGGAAGGCGCGAAAAGCACCGGGCGCCTGGCGTTGTACGATGCCTTGGGCCAGCTGATCATTGAGCGGAACGTGACCCGCGGTGTGGAGCGCATGGAACTGGACCTGAGCACATACAACGGTGGCATCTATCTGCTGGAATTGACCTTGGACGGTCAACGCATGGTGGAGCGGATCGTCCTGGATCGCTAAGCTATTCCTGGCGAGAGCGTTCCAATCAGGAATATCAATACAATGGAAAGCGGTCCGTACACCCTACGGGCCGCTTTCCGCGTCATGACCTCGTATCTTCACGGAACCGAATTTCTGGCTATGAATACACTGTTACGCACCCTCGCACTTGTTACTGTTCTTTCCGTTGGGCCGGCCTTGATCGCCCAGCTTTCATTCGGCGGACAGGCCTTTGGTTTCATCGAACACGGTCCAGCGCTTCCTGAGCCCGAGCTGGTCGTTATGCCGGAAGTGGATGCGGCAGCGCTGATCGCGGCGGACGAAGCCCGGTATGCCACTGGCGTGAAAGGTCCCTATCGATTCGGCTTCAACCACGCCACCGATCTGAGCCTGGAGAACAGCGGGACCTGGATGGACCGCCCGAACGGCGACCGCTTGTGGCGCTTATCCATCGAGTGCCCCGGAGCCTACAGCATCAATTTTGAATTCCATGATTATGTGATACCGTATGGCGCCCTCGTGTTCGTGACCAATGAAATGGGTCAGCAACTGGGCGCGTTCACCGCAGCCAGCAATCCGGGACGAACGACGTTGGGCGTTACCCAGATGGCCGGGGATCGCATCACGGTGGAGTACTATGAGCCCGCCGAGGTTCGCGGCGAAGGCAGGTTAAGGATCGGCCAGGTCACGCATGCTTACCGTGACATCTTCAAGATGGCCAAGGGATTGGGTGATAGCGGCTCGTGCAACATCAATGTGATCTGCCCTGAAGGCGATGACTGGCAACCCCAGATCAGCGCCACGGCCATCATCACCACGGGTGGGAACGGCTTCTGTACCGGCACCATGCTGAACAACTGTGAAGAGGATGGCACACCGTATTTCCTCACGGCCAACCATTGCCTGGGTGCTGACGTGGAGAACTGGGTATTCCGATGGAATTGGGAAAGTCCCACCTGCGACCCCACTGAGAACGGTCCGACGGACCAGACGGTGAGCGGATGTCAGTTGCTGGTGAACAGCGCCGCTACGGACGTGGCCCTCCTGCTGCTGAACACCCCACCCCCACCTGAATACGAAGTGTACTATTCCGGTTGGGACATAACCGATATCCCTGCTGACTCGGTGACCTGTGTCCATCACCCGGCCGGTGACATCAAGAAGATCAGCCATGCTTATGCGCCGGTGATCGAAGGAGTGATGTCCGGAGCGGATTGCTGGCAGGTACAAGCGTGGGATGCCGGCACCACCGAACCCGGATCGAGTGGTAGCGGCCTATGGAACCAGGATGGCTTGCTCGTGGGCCAGCTATTCGGCGGGCAGGCAAGCTGCAGTTTCAATTTCAATGATTTCTACGGACGCTTCGACCTGAGCTATCCCCTGCTCTCGCCTCATCTGGGAGAATGCGGGGATCAGTTACCGGGCCTGGGCGATGAGATCGTCGT
>JAHEFL010000293.1 GCA_024640205.1 Flavobacteriales bacterium
ATTCGAGGATTACCTCCAGAGTGCCAATGACCCGGTACTCACGGACTCCTATACGGACCACCTGATCGCCGGTATGCGAGGCCAATTCCTGTACAACACCCAGATCCTTGCACGACAGCGCAATTCGTTCTTCAGCCGGATCACCATGGAGTGGGCAGGGCACCCGCTCTTCGTGCCGCTCAACGCTATAGGGACCGAGGTGACCGACTCCATTGGTACCCAATACAAGACCATCGGGGACATTCGATTCGCGGAATTCGTCAAGGTGGATAGCGATCTGCGATGGCGCCATATCATTCATGAAAAAAGCAACCTTGCCTTCCGTGTGGCCGCTGGGGTTGGTGCGCCATATGGCAATTTGGGTGTTCTCCCCTTCGAATCGAGCTTTTTCGTCGGGGGTGCGAACGGCCTCCGGGCGTGGAGGGCCCGATCGATCGGACCGGGGTCGTACAGCGCTCCCCTATTGGCCTTTGACCGGATCGGCGAGATCCATCTTGAAGGCAATGCAGAGTACCGCTTCAAGTTGGTAGGATATCTGGAAGGGGCGCTCTTTGCCGACGTAGGCAACATCTGGTTGTTGAATGAGGATCCCCAGAAACCGGGCAGCGGGTTCAGCAACACATTCCTCAGTGAACTGGCCGTGGGTACCGGTATCGGCGCCCGCCTGAATTTCGACTTCTTCATCGTACGATTCGACCTGGGAATGCAAACGAAGGATCCCAGCCTGCCCTCCGGAGAACGATGGTTGTTCCAACCAAAGGACCGGTACCTCGCATCGCTCAGCGAACAGACCGGCCAACCGGAGACATACCGGACACAGTTCAATTTCAACCTTGGGATCGGTTACCCGTTCTAGTTGAGCAAGGCTGACGGACCTGAGGCCTTTCCCTACCTTTGTCCTCCACGAAAGAGGACCATCCATGGAGACCGTTACAACCGGCAGGATCGAGGAGTTATTGGGGGCTGATGGCACCAGCCTGCTAGAGCATACATGCAAGACCATCGAAAAGGCTTCCCTGCACCTTCCGGGCCCGGATTTCGTGGACCGCAGCTTCGCCCAGACGAACCGTAGCCCCCAGGTGCTTAGAAGCCTGCAGGCCCTCTATGGTTCAGGGCGACTTGCCAATTCAGGATACCTCAGCATCCTGCCTGTGGATCAGGGAATAGAGCATAGCGCCGGGGCCAGTTTTGCTCCCGACCCCGCCTATTTCGACCCCGGTAACATAGTGCAACTTGCCGTGGAAGGAGGATGCAATGCGGTGGCTTCCACCTATGGTGTGCTGGCTGCTAATTCCAGGAAGCACGCCCATAAGATCCCGTTCATAGTCAAGATCAACCACAACGAGTTGATGACCCTGCCCAACAAATTCGACCAAGTGCTCTTTGGAACGGTCGACAGCGCGTGGGATATGGGTGCGGTAGCAGTAGGTGCTACGATCTATTTCGGCAGTGAGGAAAGTACCCGGCAGATCACGGAGATCGCGGAAGCGTTCCAATACGCGCACGAGTTGGGTATGGCAACGATCCTGTGGTGCTATCTGCGCAATCCTGGTTTCAAGGTGGATGGCAAGGACTACCACACCGCAGCGGACCTGACGGCCCAGGCGAACCACCTGGGTGTTACGATCCAGGCGGACATCATCAAGCAGAAGCTGCCGGAGACCAACGGAGGCTATATGGCGTTGAACGGTTACGGAAAAACGCACAAGAAGGTATATTCCGACCTGTCCAGCGATCACCCCATCGACCTCTGTCGTTACCAGGTGGCCAATTGCTACATGGGACGGATCGGCTTGATCAACAGCGGTGGAGCAAGCAGCGGTGCCAATGATATGGCCGAGGCCGTTCGTACCGCCGTGATCAACAAGAGGGCAGGAGGCCAGGGACTTATCAGTGGACGAAAGGCCTTCCAGCGCCCGATGAAGGAAGGTGTTGCACTCTTGAACAGCATTCAGGACGTATACCTGGATCGTAAGATCACCATCGCCTAGTGCGGAATGGCTACTCTGGAACCTTGATCAGTCAATTTTCACCGCCATGGGTTGGTTCACACGCGTAAAGGAGGGCATCACCACCAGCACGGAGGAGAAAAAGGAGACGCCGGAAGGCCTCTGGTACAAATGCCCCGAATGCAAGGAGGTAATGACCTCTGAGGACCATGAGAACAACCTATGGGTGTGTGCCAAATGCGGACACCATGAAAAGATCGGGAGCGAGGAGTACTTTGCTCTGTTGTTCGACCAACACCGCTATACGGAGATCGCGATGGATCTTGTCGCGGGGGACCCGTTGAATTTCGAGGATACCAAGAAATACAAGGACCGCTTGGTACGGACCCGTGAGCAGACGGGGCTAAATGATGCCCTCAGGGCTGCTGAAGGCAAACTGGATGGGCACAGCGTGGTGATCGCCTGCATGGACTTCCGCTTCATCGGCGGCAGCATGGGAAGTGTCGTGGGGGAAAAGATCGCCAAGGCAGCGGACCAGGCCATGAAACGGAAATGCCCGTTGGTGATCATCAGCAAAAGTGGCGGTGCCCGTATGATGGAAGCCGGTTTCAGCCTGATGCAGATGGCCAAGACGAGCGCGAAACTGGCCCAGCTGGCCAAAAAGAAACTGCCCTATATCAGCATCCTTACGGATCCAACAACAGGAGGGGTGACCGCTAGTTTTGCCATGCTGGGTGACCTCAATATCGCTGAGCCCAAGGCACTTGTGGCCTTTGCCGGTCCGCGTGTCGTACGTGAAACGATCGGCAGGGACCTTCCTGAAGGCTTCCAAACCAGCGAATTCGTGCTGGAACATGGCTTCCTGGACAAGATCGTGGAGCGTAAGGACCTACGATCAACTTTGGCCGCTGTGTTCAAGATGTTGAAGAGTTGAGGCGGGATCGACGGGAAAGCTTAACTTCGCGCCCTGTTATCAAAGTACCATGTACCTGACCAACGAGTCCAAGCGGGACATTTTCAAGGAGCACGGAGGTGTGGAGACCAACACCGGCGGGGCTGAAAGCCAGATCGCCTTGTTCACCACACGTATCAATCACCTCACCGAGCACCTCAAGATCAACAAGAAGGATCATGGCACCGAGAAGGCCCTGATGTCCATGGTAGGCAAGCGCAAGCAATTGCTTGGCTACCTGAAGAAATATGATATTGAACGGTACCGTGCGATCATCGCGAAGTTGGGTCTGCGTAAGTAGATCCAGGCGAATGGACGCTGCGGTGGCAACACCGGAAGGCACATACTGATCGATAAGGGGGGCGATCGTGATGCACGATCGCCCCTTTTTCATAGCGGGTCCTTATGACCTTAGCGGTAAGCGGGATTCCGGCTCGCTGGCCGGAATGACAGCCGGATTGGATGTAAAGAGGTAAACGAAGAAGAAAATGAGACCACAAGGAATTACGAAGACCATCGACATGGGAGATGGCAAGGTCATCACCATCGAGACGGGTGTGCTGGCCAAACAAGCTGATGGTGCCGTGACCGTTCGCCTGGGAGATACCATTCTCCTGGCCACCGTGGTAGCCACCAAGGAGGCCCGCGAGGGTATCGACTTTCTGCCTTTGCAGGTGGAATACCGTGAGAAGTTCAGCGCTGCCGGGC
>JAHEFL010000294.1 GCA_024640205.1 Flavobacteriales bacterium
GTCCATCCCCGGTAGCGTCATGGTGCTGATGAACTCCTCGCCATCGTAGCAGAACTCACGGTACACTTCATCGGCGAAAAGAAAGAGGTCGTTCTCCAGGACCATCTCCCTCAGCGTTTCCAACTCCTTCCTGGTGTAAAGACGGCCGGTCGGATTTCCCGGATTGCAGATCAGGATCCCCTTCGTGCGTGGTGTGATCAGATCCCTGAAACTGTCGCTGGATGCCAGTGAGAAGCCATCCTCGATGGTCGTGCGCAAGGGTACCACGGTGATGCCTGCCGCGATCGCGAACCCATTGTAGTTGGCGTAGTATGGTTCCGGTATGATGATCTCGTCCCCCGGTTCAAAGCAGGCCATCATGCCGAATAGGAGCGCTTCGCTTCCGCCGTTGGTCACGATGATCTGCTCATGCGTGACCTGCACACCGTGCTCTTTGTATTGCTCTGCCAATCCGCGGCGGTAGCTCTCGAAACCGGCCGAGTGGCTGTATTCGATCACCGTTCGGTCCAACTCCCGAATGGCGTTCAGCGCCACTTCCGGTGTCTCGATGTCCGGCTGGCCGATGTTGAGGTGGATGACCCGTGTCCCACGTTTCTTCGCCGCCTCGGCATAGGGCACGAGCTTGCGGATCGGGGAAGCGGGCATTTGGAGCCCTTTGTTGGAGATGGATGGCATGCTATCGCGTCGTTGGATACGAAGATCGCTCTTCCCAAGGAAAGGCATGAATGAAGAACCCCTCGCCGTTCCAGGGAGGGGTTCTCAAAATGAATGCGGACCAGATCCGCGTTGATGCGTTTAGCGCTCCACGGGAGCCATCGGGCTCACTTCCTTCACCGGGGAGGTCGGCGTTTCCGGACCGGCTTCCACCGTGCCCTTGATGCGTACGATCTTCTCCGGGCTGTTGGTGGCGTTGCTGCTGATGGTCACGCTCTTGTTGATCGGCCCCACGCGCTTCGTGTCATACTTCACCGTGATGGTGGTCTTCTGCCCAGGCTTGATCGGCTCGGTATCGCACTTCGGTACGGTGCAACCGCAGCTGCCTTTGCAGTTCGTGATGATCAGAGGCGCGTCACCGGTGTTCGTCACGGTGAATTCGCAGGTACCGTTCTCGCCCTGGGCGATGGTGCCGTAATCATGCACCTCCTTGTCAATGGTAAGGATCGGTCCGCTGCCACCGACTGGCTTCGCATCTTGTGCCTGGAGGCCGAAGGTCATGGCGCAAACGGCGAGGGAAAGTATGAGCTTGTTCATGTGTTCGTCTGTTCGTTCTCGGTTCGTGATGTGAAATTAACGCAGGTGGAAAGTGGCTCATTGAGGTTTAACAAGGCTTTAACACCCCACCGGATCAGCGCTTTTCCACCGGCGCCATCGGGCTTTTCTCCTTCTCCATGGACTGTGGGTTCGTTGCTTCCACCGTTCCCTTGATGGTCACCATCAAGCTGGGCGTGTTGCTTGCGTTGCTGGTGATCGTCACCGTTTTGTTGATCGGGCCTACGCGGTTGGTATCATACTTCACCGTGATCGCGCTCTTCGCTCCGGGGAGGATCGGGGCCTTCTCACACTGAGGGACCGTGCATCCACAACTGCCCTGGCACTGGGTGATGATCAAGGGGGCGTCGCCCGTGTTCGTCACCGTGAAAACGCATTCACCGTTTCCGCCTTGCTTGATGGTGCCGTAGTCATGGCTTTCCTTGTCCACGCTGATCATCGGCCCGGTGCCTCCGACAGGTTTCGCGTTCGGTTGGGCCATGGTAACGGTACCGAGCAGGCCGACCATCAGGGTGAAGAGCATCTTTTTCATGGGGAATTCCTGTTTCATGGTGTTGATACGACCAAGGTAGCGGGACGCGTTCCGCGTTCCGGGCACCTTAACACGACATTAACAGCGGCTGGGGTGATGGCCGGGCCTGAAGTACCTTCGCAGGCTCAATTCCAGCCATGGCAGAACAGGAGATCCCGAAGCGTTTCGACCCCGCGCAGTGTGAAGATCGGTGGTACGGCCATTGGATGAGCAAGGGCTACTTCCGGAGCGTGCCGGATGAGCGTGAACCGTACACGGTGGTGATCCCACCGCCGAACGTGACCGGTGTGCTGCACATGGGTCACATGCTGAACAACACCATCCAGGATGTGTTGGTAAGGCGGGCGCGCATGCAGGGGAAGAATGCCTGCTGGGTGCCGGGTACGGACCATGCAAGCATCGCCACCGAAGCGAAGGTGGTGCGTCTGTTGGGCGAGCAGGGTATCAAGAAGAGCGCCATCGGCCGGGAGGAATTCCTGAAGCATGCCTTCGCATGGAAGGACAAGTACGGTGGTGTGATCCTCGAGCAGTTGAAGAAGCTCGGATGTAGCTGTGATTGGGACCGCACCCGTTTCACCATGGAGCCGGACCTGAGCGAAGCGGTCATTGATGTCTTCATCGACCTGCATAAGAAAGGTCTCGTGTATCGGGGTCTGCGCATGGTGAACTGGGACCCTGTGGCCCTGACCGCGGTGAGCGATGAGGAGGTGATCCACAAGGAGGTCAACTCCAAGCTCTATCACGTGCGTTATCGCGTGGAAGGCTCCACGGACGAATGGATCACTATCGCTACTACACGTCCCGAGACCATTTTGGGTGATACGGCGGTAGCTGTTCATCCGGAGGATGAGCGTTACGTGCACTTGAAGGGAGAACGAGTGCTGGTCCCGCTGATCGAGCGCAGCATACCGATCATCCTGGACGACTATGTGGAGCGGGAGTTCGGAACGGGTGCGTTGAAGGTGACCCCCGCGCACGATGTCAACGACCACGAGCTCGGTAAGAAGCACAAGCTGGAGACCATTGACATCCTCGAGCCGAACGGCACACTGAGCAAGGCCGCTCAACTGTACGTGGGCGAGGACCGTTTCGTGGTCCGCAAGAAGATCGTGAAAGAGCTGGAGGAGAAAGGGCACCTGGTGAAGGTGGAGGACCTGACGAACAAGGTGGGCTACAGCGAGCGCACGGATGCGGTGATCGAGCCACGGCTCAGCCTACAGTGGTTCGTGAAGATGGGTGAGCTCGCCAAACCTGCGTTGGACGTGGTGTTGGACGGCAGGGTGAAGCTGCATCCGCAGAAATTCACCAACACTTACCGCCATTGGATGGAGAATGTGCGCGACTGGTGCATCAGCCGTCAACTGTGGTGGGGACAGCGCATCCCGGCGTGGTACAACACCCAGGGCGATGTGGCCGTGTGCAGGACCGAGGCCGAAGCGATCGCCTGGTTCGCGGAGAACGGTCTGCCGACCGACGGATTGAAGCAGGACGAGGATGTCATGGACACCTGGTTCAGCAGCTGGTTGTGGCCGATCAGCGTGTTCGACGGCTTCAAGGATCCGGACAACGCGGACATCAAGTACTACTATCCAACCAACGACCTCGTCACTGCGCCGGAGATCCTGTTCTTCTGGGTTGCACGCATGATCATGGCAGGCATGGAGTACCGGGCAGAGGTGCCTTTCAGGAATGTGTACCTCACAGGCATCGTTCGGGACAAGATCGGCCGCAAGATGAGCAAGAGCCTGGGCAACAGCCCGGACCCCTTGGAACTGATCGCGAAGTACGGTGCGGACGGGGTGCGTGT
>JAHEFL010000295.1:0-2010 GCA_024640205.1 Flavobacteriales bacterium
ACCGTAAGTTTCCCTGTGGCGGGCACACTGATGGTAGAGCCTACGGAAAGCGAGAACAAGGCCGAGTTGGACCGCTTCGTTGAAGCCATGGTCGGCATTCGGAAGGAGATCGCAGAGATCGAGAACGGCGCGGCGGACAAAATGGATAACGTCCTGAAAATGGCCCCGCATACCAACGAGGAGGTTAGTGCGGACTCGTGGAGCCATCCCTATGGCAGGGAGAAGGCGGCATATCCTGTTGACGTGAACCGCGAATGGAAATACTGGCCTGCCGTGAGCCGTGTTGATAATGCCTATGGCGATAGGAATCTGGTGTGCTCCTGCCCACCAATAGAGGATTACGCTGCAGTGGAGGCTTAGGCTCGTTGGTTCGATAGCGTGCTGGATCGCGGGTTCCGAGGACTCCAGTACCACTTGCCCTGAATTCCAGTGGTCCCCCGGTGGATCGGGTAAATTCGCCCGTTCCTTGTTCCTTCATCCCAGCGTATCTCTGCGCACCATGTTCAACTCCGTCCGGTCCTCATTTTTCGCTTTCGTTATTTCAGCCTTACCAGCTACTGTCGTTTCCGGTCAGGTAAAAGCGCAGGATTGCTTCTTCGGAAGTGATATGGAGGATGGCATGATACCGACCGGTTGGGACATAGGGCCCGCCGTGGAAAGACAGACCGAGGATGGCACCGGTCTGGGGGAGTTCGTCGCGGCATGGACGGTGGGGAATGCCGACCAGGCCAATGCCGGAGGATTCTTTCCGGTCACGGACATCCCGATCGGGAATCTGTTCGCCATGGCGAACGACGATGCGCCCCCTTGCAATTGCGCAATGGCGGAGGTCGCACTTACGACACCATCCATCGATCTTGGTGGTCGTACCGGAGTGGCCATGGAGTGCCGTGTTTTCCATGACCAGGCTCTGGGCGGTGGCGCTGCCGAGGTGCAAGCCAGTGTGAGCGGAGGAGCGTGGATGACGCTGGTGACCATACCGGCCCTTGCAAGCGACTGGCAAAACGTATTCGTTGACCTTTCCGCCTTCGATGGAATATCGGACCTGCGCTTGCGGTTCACCTGGAGCGATAATGGGAACTGGGCGAGCGGTTTCGCACTGGATGACGTGTGCGTTCGGGAGCGTTACGCCAAGGACCTTACGGTGGTCCAGGTCCATGCCAATGACCCGGGTGTTTCACCCTTCGTTACCGGTGACCAGAGCCTGAAATATCGCTTTCTGCCTTTGGCCCAATCAGCTGCGATGACGGTCGCTGTGGAGGTGATGAATTCCGGGACCGATGTCCTGGAGGATGTGGAAGCAACCGCATTCCTGCACCTGAACGGTGTGGATCATGGACCTTATTCCGGCTCGGCGGCTTCCGCGTTGGCTCCGGGTGAGCGAACCCTCATAAGCATACCCACGGACTGGGTGCCTGATGGCACAGGTGAGGTCGACGTGATGGTCAGCGCGCAATCGACCTCTGGAGAGGATGATGTGAACGATAACAGTGGCCTGTACATCATGGAGATCACAGGGCCGGGTTGGGTTGGACGTTACGGTGCCATGGCTTCCGATGACGGCGTATTGCAGGGACGGGTTGGAGGTCAGCAGAATTTCATTGCAGCGAACCGGCTGGAACTGGTGAACGATGGAACCGCGCCTCAAGGGATCAGCGTGGTCTTCGAGCCGGGTACCGAGGCCGAGGAACAGGTCCGCGCCATCCTGCTTGACCAGAACCTGGCATTCGTGGATACGAGTTCACGAATAACCCTGGGTGTTGCGGAATTGGAAATGATCGCGCTCGGCGAACCGCTCTACTTCCCCTTTGATCTGCCCCAAACCCTTGAAGCGACGGACTATTTCGTTGGGATACAGCATCTGGACGGGCCCGGTGAGGTCTTCATAGGCACGAGTGGTAATGGACCGGTCGGAGCTTCCGTGATGATGGAAGGTGTGAATTTCGATGCCACCTATATCCGATCCACTCCGATGGTCCGGCTGCACTTTGACGAGGTCGGGGTCGGTGT
>JAHEFL010000295.1:2020-3605 GCA_024640205.1 Flavobacteriales bacterium
GGGATCCACCTTCCTGACCAGGTCTTGATGAGCATCCATCCGTCACCCATTTCCAGCACCGGCTGGTTGGATTTGACATTGGAGCAGGGATCGACCCTTCGGTATTCCATCCTTGATATGACCGGAAGGAGCATACATGAAGAGGGGCCTCGTTATTTCCCGGCTGGGAAACACCGGATAGAGCTGAATGTAAACGGATCGGCAGACGGGACTTACATACTCTCGCTCATGAACCAGGAGCGACCAACGTCCCTTCGGTTCCAGGTTGTGCATCGCTGAGCAAGGTATTGCGCCGCCTTTCCTTGCCCATTCGCCACCGCTCGTGAAACTGATGGAGCGATCCTGAACGGTTCATCCGTTCGGATTTCCTACATATCTCCGGGATGCTTAGCTTCGGATCCCCAATAAAACTTAGAAACCTATGGAATTACGATACGCACTCCTAGCCAGTATAGCGCTGGCCGGGACCAGCATGGCGCAGTGGGCCACTCCCCGCCAGGCGATGATGAACCTGGCACCAGCCTCCGAGCAGGGGCAGAAACAACCAGCAGTGCTTGCTGCGAACGCGAATGGCGATAGCCGGGACGCTGGTGACGTCGTGTTCTCAGAAGATTTCGCCAATGGCTTGGCAGGCAACAATGGCGGTGTGGGTGCCTGGACGACCATGGGGCCCAACGGGAACCTCTGGTACCGGAAGACCACAGGACCGGTCGGTGCCTATACGAATACGAATGAGATCATTGCATCCACGACCGTTTCGAACGGGTTCATGTGTTTCTCCTCGGATTCCGCGAATACCGATTGGACCACGACCCCCCCTGAAATCGTTGCCTCTCCGATCCCATGGGAAGGTTCCCTGGTTTCCCCTGTGCTTGACCTCTCGGCCACGCCGTTCGTGGAGTTGGAATGGCAGCAGCGCTTGCGTTGGTGCTGCCAGGATGCTCCTCACTATGTGGAGGTGAGCACGGATGGTGGTGCGACCTGGCCGACTTCCATTCCGGCGTCCTTCGGGCTGGCATTGAACGTCAATTCGGGATCCCTGACTCGTAAGGTCAATCTCACGGCCGGTATTGCTGCGGACCCGACGAACGTCAAGATCCGTTTCCGGCATAATGGTGACATGGGATCCTCCCACTACCACTGGCAGGTCGATGATGTGAAGATCGTCGAACTGTATGAGTACGACCTGCGCATGACCTCCAACGGAAATACCACATGGGATTCGAACACGGCCCTTACATACGACTCGATCCGCTACTCCGTGTTCCCGTACAACCAGCTCCGTCCGCTTGGTCTGAACATGACCGTGCTGAACAACGGTTCCCTGGACCAGGATGATGTAACGGCCAATTTCACCGTGACCCGCAGTGGCACCACCGTTCTAGATCAGGACCAGCCGGTCCCGAATTTCATGGCCGGTGAGACCCGCACCGTTTATGTCGACCCCGGATTCACCCCACCGGCCGAAGCAGGTAACTACATGGTCGACATGGAGATCAGCAGCGGTGCTGAGGACCAGATCCCAGGCGACAACACCGGAACTTCCAGCTTCGCTGTTTCACAGCACATCTACGGCCGCGATGGT
>JAHEFL010000296.1 GCA_024640205.1 Flavobacteriales bacterium
CTTATGAAGAAGAACAAGATCGATGTGATCATGGGCACCGGGAAGCTGCTACCTGGCAAGAAACTGGAAGTGACAGCCCCGGATGGGAAGAAACAGGTGGTGGAAGCCAAGCACATCATCATCGCCACGGGAGCACGTAGCCGTGCCTTGCCGAGCCTGCCTCAGGATGGCAAGAAGATCATCGGTTACCGTGAGGCCATGGTGCTGGCTCAGCAACCCAAGAGTATGGTCGTGGTGGGAAGCGGCGCTATCGGCAGCGAGTTCGCTTATTTCTACAACGCGGTCGGCACCAAGGTGACCTTGGTCGAGTTCCTGCCGAACGTCGTTCCAGTGGAGGATGAGGACGTGAGCAAGCAGTTGGAGAAGAGCTTCAAGAAGCAGGGCATCGAGGTCATGACCTCCTCTGAGGTCACGGCTGTGGATACCAAGGGCAAGGGATGCGTGGTGACGATCAAAACGCCGAAAGGAGAACAGAAAGTGGAATGTGACGTGGTGCTCAGCGCGGTCGGTATCGCAGCGAACATCGAGGGTATCGGGTTGGAGGACGTCGGCATCGTCACGGACAAAGGCAAGATCACAGTGGATGGATATTACGCCACGAACATTCCCGGGTATTATGCCATCGGCGATGCCACGCCGGGTCAGGCGCTCGCACATGTGGCCTCCGCAGAGGGCATCATTTGTGTGGAGAAGATCGCCGGACAGGACCCGCACACCCTGGACTACGGGAATATCCCGGGGTGCACCTACTGCAGCCCGGAGGTTGCAAGTGTGGGGATGACGGAAAAACTGGCGAAGGAAAAAGGCCTTAACATCAAGGTGGGCAAGTTCCCCTTCAGCGCAAGTGGCAAGGCCAGTGCCTCCGGAGCAAAGGACGGGTTCGTGAAACTCATTTTCGATGCCCAGTACGGTGAACTGCTCGGTGCGCACATGATCGGAATGAACGTGACCGAGATGATCGCGGAATGTGTGAGCATAAGGAAACTGGAGACCACTGGCCATGAGATCATCAAGACCGTGCATCCGCACCCCACGATGAGTGAAGCCATCATGGAAGCGGCTGCTGCAGCCTATGGTGAAGTGATCCATTTGTAATTCTTCTGCCGTGAGTGGGGTTGTCCGTTAGGCTAGCCCCCTGGATACCGGTGGTCCATCCGAGGGGAGCTCGCGTCCATTATGGATTGATGCATGTGTGGAATAGCCGGGTCCTATCGATTTGAAAGAGGCGGTCACCCGGATGACCGAATGGATGATGCATTGCGTATTCTGGCCCATCGAGGGCCTGATGACCAAGGGGTCTATCGCAATGGCAGAGCGGTCCTCGGACACCGGCGACTCAGTGTGATCGATACCTCGGAAGCTGGTCACCAACCTTTTGAGGACCGGAATGGCCGCTATACCATGGTATTCAACGGGGAGGTATTCAACTTCCTCGAACTTCGCGCGGAACTGGAGGCCCAAGGTGAGATCTTCCAGAGTCGGACCGATACCGAGGTGGTACTCCGGCTCTTCGCATTGAAAGGTCATGAATTCCTGCATGACCTGAACGGCTTTTTCGCCCTTGCCATTCACGATGCGGAGAAGGATGAACTGTTCCTTGCCAGGGATCGCTTCGGGATCAAACCATTGCTCTGGTACCGATCGGACAGCGAGCTCCATTTCGCAAGTGAACTAAGGGGTCTTCTCGCTTTGGGTGCGCCGGTGCGAAAAAACCTCGATGCCGAATGGATCTACTTCAGGCATCATTACGTTCCGGCCCCGGCAACGATCCTGGCGGATGTGTTCAAGCTTGAGCCGGGCCATGCCATCCAGGTATCCAACCGCGGGCAGCAGCCATATCGATGGTACGACCTCGACCGGGCTGTACAGCGAAGGAACAAGCCAGGACCTCCACCAAGCAAGGAATTATTCGAGTTGCTTGACGATTCGGTCCGGTTGCGCCTGATCAGCGACGTTCCGATAGGCACTTTTCTCAGCGGCGGATTGGATTCCTCCATTGTATCGGCACTGGCGATCAGGCACAAAAAAGACCTGAGGACGTTCAGCATCGGATACGCGGACGATCCCTATTTCGATGAGTCCGGTCATGCTGGATCGGTTGCCCGGCACATCGGATCCGACCATACCACGTTCACGTTGACCAGGGAAGAGCTTGCCGAAAGCTATAGCGACTTGCTGGATGCGATCGATGAACCCTTTGCCGATAGTTCCGCACTCCCCTCCTATATCCTTTGCCGAAAAACCCGCGATCATGTCACTGTCGCCCTGAGCGGGGATGGCGCTGACGAGGTGTTCGGAGGGTATCGAAAGCACCAGGCAGCCCTGATGATGGATAGACCAGGCGTTCGCGAGCGAGCAGTGATGGCCTTGGCACCTTTATGGCGGGCATTGCCCCGATCGCGTGATTCCAAATGGACCGAGCGTGCGCGGCAATTGGACCGGTTCGCCACCGCAGCGCGATTACCTGAACGGGAGCGGTACCTGGAATTGGCCTCTTTTGAGGATGCGATCGTGGTGGACGAACTGACCGGCAGAACGGTCCCCAATGACCTGCTCCGGTCCATGTCAAAAGCCTTTTTCGGCAGCCATGGGCCGCAAGCGTGGCTGCGGAACGACGTGGACCTCGTCCTACCCAACGACATGTTGCACAAAGTGGATCTCACGAGCATGGCACATGCCTTGGAAGTTCGTACGCCATTCCTCGACAAACGCTTGGTGGAATTCGCCTTCGGACTGCCCCTTGAGGCCAAACTCCGGAAAGGCACGGGTAAGGCCATTCTCAGGGAAGCCTTCCAGCATTTGCTACCTCAGGCTATCCTTCACAGGCCGAAGAAGGGGTTCGAGGTCCCCTTGCGCGAGCTCTTCCTAGGGCCTTTGGGCGGCCTGATGGACCGCCTTTTATCGGAAGACATGGTGGTCGAGGCAGGATTATCCTGGGCAGCGGTCCGGGCTGTACGTGAACGCCTTGCCAGCAGTGATCCTGGCTCCTCGCAGGCAACCGTACATGCCTTGCTCGTCTATTTATCGTGGTGGAAGGACCACGGTATCAGGGCCACTTGAGCTCAGGTGCCCTCTTCGCTATATTAGCCGCACTCCGCAATGCCCCGGATCCTTCGAATAATCAACCGCTTCAACCTTGGAGGCCCAACGCATAATGCGGCTTATCTGACGCGTTATATGCCTTCGGATTTCGAGACCTTATTGGTCGGAGGTAGCCAGGAGGAAAGCGAGGAGGATAGCCATCACATTCTATCCGGCATGGGTATAAATCCCATGATCCTTCCCGAACTGCAACGGGAGGTAGCACCTTGGCGTGATCGAGGAGCCTACCGGCGGATCAAACAGCTGATCCGGGAATTCCGCCCGGATATCGTACATACACATGCTGCAAAGGCCGGTGCCGTGGGTAGAATGGCCGCATCGGACCTGGGTGTCAAAGCGATCGTTCATACCTTTCATGGGCATGTTTTCCATAGCTATTTCGGTCCCATACGAACGAATCTTTACAAGAACATCGAGCGTTTCCTGGCACGTCGTTCCTCGCGGATCATTGCGATCAGTGAGCGGCAGAAAAATGAACTGGTGGAAGAGCACAG
>JAHEFL010000297.1 GCA_024640205.1 Flavobacteriales bacterium
CGGCTTTCGAAGGCATCCCCATGCTTTCGGAAATGGTCCGTCGGACGGTCGGACCAGTTTTGATCGCGGCTGCTGGCGGGATCGGACCCGGGAACGTGGTAGAGGTGGTTGAACGTACAGGTGTCCCGGAGATCCATTTTTCCGCCCAGCGATCCATTCCTAGGCTCATGGATGGGGTTCCATTGAGCTCGGACCCGGAAGGCCAGGACAGGGCCGTGGAACTTGATACACGCAAAGTCGAAGGGGTCCTGAACGCTCTTGTGAAGGCAGGATTGAGATGAAAAAGGTGACCATCAGGCAATGGACCGTTGCAGTGCAGCGATTGAAATGGATTGCATTTCTATGGTTCCTAAATTGTCCATTACTATCTGACGCACAGGAGGTTCCCATTTCTTTGAATGATGGATGGAGATTCAAGCAGGTCGGAACGAATGCGTGGTATGAAGCCGAAGTGCCGGGACTCGTTCATACCGACCTCATGCGTCATGATCTCATACCTGATCCCTATCGGGATACCAATGTGGATAGCGTGCAATGGGTGGAGAACGAGGACTGGATCTATCAGCGAACGCTGTTCGTCGACGACCAATTACTGGCCAAGGAGAACATCGATCTCGTTTTCGAAGGTCTCGACACATTCGCAGAGGTCTACCTGAATGGACAGAGGTTAGGGGCCTCGGATAATATGTTCCGTACCTGGAGATGGCCGGTCCGCAACCTGCTGGTCCCCGGTAGGAATATGCTGGAGGTGCTTTTCAATAGCGCCATACGGGAAGGTGCCAAAAGGCGTGAAGCCTATGGTATCCAGTTACCGCATGACAGCGACCCGAGTGGCGTGGCGCCCTATATCCGCAAGGCGGCCTATCACTTTGGCTGGGACTTCGCACCAAGGTTGGTGAGCTGCGGGATCTGGCGGGATGTTCTCTTGGTGGGATGGGATCAACATCGGCTCACGCACATGCATGTGCAGCAGGAATGGGAGGGTGAGGACCTCACCGTGACCGCGTCAGTCTCAGTACTGCCCGCATTGCAGCGCATTGGCAAGGCGGATGGACCAGCGCTCCGATTGGTCTGCCTATTGAACGGGGAGGAGGTAGCATCTCAAGTGATCGATGACGAAATCTTGGCTCACCCGAGCGTACAATTCAAGCTGAACGCGCCGCAACGCTGGTGGCCAAGGGGTTCCGGCCCTCAGCCAATTCATGATCTGCGGATCGAACTAAGGTCGGATACGTTGCTAAATGCTATCACCAAGCGCGTGGGATGGCGAACGGTAACCTTGGATCAAAGTTCGGACAGCATAGGCACTGCCTTCACGTTCATAGTTAATGATCTGCCGATCTTCATGAAAGGCTGCAACTTGGTGCCACCGGATATGTTCCTTCCTCGTGCCGGGGATAGTGCGTGGGTGGACTTGGTGGCCTCGATGGCCGAGGCGAACATGAACATGGTCAGGGTATGGGGTGGAGGGGTATATCCACCGGATGCCTTCTTTGATGCCTGCGATACTGCTGGTATCATGGTATGGCAGGATCTCATGTTCGCATATCCGACACCATACGATGAATTAGCTCAGCGTTCCATAGGAGCGGAATTGGTCGATCAATTATCCCGGTTCGGGGAGCATCCCTGTCTCGCATTGGTGTGCGGCAATAACGAACTGGAAGTGGCTTGGAATAATTGGGGTTGGCAGAAGCGATATGGCATGAGTGCAGTGGATTCCGCCCGGATCTGGGAAGACCAGCGTGCATTGTTCCATGGCCCCGATCTCCGCTTGCCCGTGGAGGAATATTACGATCTGCCATACGTGGCCACAAGCCCGTTGAGCAACTGGGGTGGCACCGAAGGCCTCCGGCATGGAAGCCTCCATTACTGGGGAGTATGGCATGCCGATAGTTCCTTTTCGTCCTACCGGAATAATGTGGGGCGTTTTGTCAGCGAATATGGATTCCAGAGCTGGCCGGATAGTTCCGTACTTGCTCGTTACATGGAGCCCTCCACGCTCGTTATGGGTAGCGATGCATTGAGGCGAAGGCAAGGAAGCTACAGGGGCGAAGCTCCTATTCAACTTGCCATGCAGCGCGAACTCGGTATGGTGCCGAACTCCTTCGCGGATTATTGTGCCGGTTCACAATTGTTGCAGGCCAAGGCATATGCTGAAGCGATCGGTGCACACTTTCGAGCTCGTCCGCAATGCATGGGAACATTACTCTGGCAGTTGAACGACGTATGGCCCGCCCCGAGTTGGTCGATCATCGACCATGGCGGAAATAGAAAACCAGCTTACTTCAGGGTCAGGGATCTATATGCGCCTTTGCCCGATCAATGAGCATGCCTCGCGCTGTTCAACGAGTTTCCGGGGCAGCACCCGTGGCACTGTGGATTTCTCGTGAAAACTGATCTATGCATAACCGGTCCGCTATGGCTTGGATCGCTAAATTTACCGATCGCACTTCAGAGAAATCCAACCTAACGAGATGCAACGATCATTACCGTTATCGATACTTGTGGTCGCCGCAATGGCCACGGTGGGTCAGGTCCAAGCCCAAGGGGACTGCCTGAATACCATCCAGTTCCTTTCAGTTACCCCTCCTTCGGACGGGTCGCTTTCGCAATTCACTACCTGCGTATTCTTTGAAGAATACACCGAGATCACTGGCGTCGTGGCTGGTGCCAACTATGAGGTGGGGGTCAACAACGGGGGGTATATAACGGTGCGAGAAGGAACCTTTGACGGTCCTGTGATCGGTCAGGGTTCCGGTCTTGTGGCTGTAACACCGACGATAAGTGGTGCGATCTACGCTCATTTCAATGCGAGTGACATGTGTACTACTGCAACTGGTTCCTGTAATACGGCTACCGTTCAGTGGCTGCTAGACTGTGTTTTCCCGGAGGCGACTTTAGACTTTGATGTTGATTGTGAACTGTTCGAGTTTTACATCAATGTCGATGTGATATCGACAGGGGATGCGAATACTGTAGATGTTACTTACGAATCCTTATTCGGGTTCATTGAGACCGTGCCAGGTGTGGGTGTGGGTGTTACCACGGTTGGACCTTTCATCATTGGTGATATTGTTGACCTCTACGTTGCACATGAGACCGATCCGATCTGCACGTTATCGTTTATTGAACAGCAGCCGATCTTGGACTGTCCGATCTCCATTAATTGTGGAGGATCGGCAGCTAGTTTCTCCCACTGTTACGGGAATAATGAGATCAGTTACTGGACTTATGAAGCGAACGGCCCAGGAACGTTGCTTCTCGAGTTTCTTTCGGGTACAATTGAGTCCTCAAACTTTGATGTACTTACGATCTATGATGGGGTGGATAATACTGGTCCGGTGCTATTTGTGCACAATACCTTCTCCACGCTGGATCTTTCTGGGCTTAGCGTATCAACCACGACGGGCTTTCTGCACATGGAATTGACCACGGATGGCGTTGTGAACTGTGTGGATGGAGATCTTAGTCAGTGGAACTGGACCGTGATCTGCCTGGATTGCATACTACCTGTGGTTAATGCGACAGTGGTCGATGATTGTCTGAATAATCAGTTCAGCATTGAGTTGGATGTGCTGTCTA
>JAHEFL010000298.1:0-1626 GCA_024640205.1 Flavobacteriales bacterium
GAATTTCCCGAACCCCGCTAATGGCACCTCGATCATCCCCTACGAATTGGAGAATGCTGCCAGCATATCCTTCCAGGTGCACGACCAGAACGGCAAATTGGTCATGGACCAGTTCGTTGGAACACGCGCTGCAGGCAACTACCGCTTTGAGTTGAACACCGATGTACTTCCTGTAGGAGTTTACTCGTACACGATGACCGCGGATGACGTTCGCTCCACCAAGCGCATGACCGTGATCCGTTGATCGGAACGGATAGCGACCATTGTTGAACAGGGCGGACCGATCGGTCCGCCCTGTTCCGTTTACAAAAGCACCGTTGGTCAACTGGAAGTGCGCCCGCACCTTGCCGAAGCGCTGGAACGATTATCTTCATCCCATAACCCTCTACATCATGATCAGGATCTTTACACCATTAGTACTGCTCGTCGCATGTGCGGCCAGCGCCCAGCAAGCCTATCCGGGCCTGCCCCAACACCCGGAAGCGAAGGATGGTTACCGTGCACCAGCGGTAATGATCCCCATGGAAGGAGTGCGCAAGGGAGGAGGAGGCGATTATTTCACGGAATCCTTCGACAGCGACCTGAACGGTTGGAGCGCGGTCACCGACCTCGGCATCGTGGATTGGAAGTGGACGAACGTTGGTCCGGGCCCCACATCCTCAACCTACCCCGTCCCTGTGTTGAACACCAGTACCCCGAGCGGCTGGGCGATCATCGATGATGATTATGACGGGGTCTCCGGCCAATCGACGGACGCGTCCCTGATCAGTCCGGTCATCGACCTCAGCGCGGCCCCCGCGAACCTGAAGGTGGAGTTCGATCAGTATTTCCAGGAATTCCAGTTGGATCAGACCTTCGTAGGTGTGAGCACCGACGGTGGAAGCAGCTGGGATGAGTTGGAGATCAATATCGACGTTGGACGCGACGGACGGCCGAACCCGGAGCTGATGGACGTGAACATCAGCCCATGGGTGGCCGCGGACCCGTCCAATGTGCAACTGCGATTCCGTTACGCATCCACGTGGGACTATGGATGGCAGGTGGATAACATTGCGATACGGGACCTCCCCAACAACGATATGGCCTTGATCCGTACGAGCAATACCGCCTTCAGTTTCGCCGACACCGAGTTCGAGTTCATGGATTACAGCATCTATCCGGTGTCTCAATTGGCTGAATTGGTGCCGCGTGGAACGATCAAGAACAAGGGCTTCGATACACAGACCGGAGTTACGTTGAACATGCTGGTGGAAGGACCATCAGGTACTGTGGCCGATGTCAGCACCTCCGCATCCAGCTATACCCCGGGTACGGAGACCGAATTGATCCTGCCCGGTTTCACGCCTACGACCGAACTGGGTACGTACTCCATCACGTACACGGTTGAGCAGGACCAGACTGATGAGATCCCGGAGAACAATACGCTCACCAGTGAAGTGCAGGTAACCAGTAATGTGTTCGCGCATGACGACGGCGCAGTGCAGAACTTCCAGATCCAGGCCCCGGATAACCTGAGCGAAGCCTACGAGGTGGGCAACCATTTCGTGCTGACCTCCAACGCCTATGTGACCGCGGTGCAGGTGGCGATCCATGAAGACACCCCTGTTGGCGGCACGGTTTACGGGG
>JAHEFL010000298.1:1636-3567 GCA_024640205.1 Flavobacteriales bacterium
CGGAACATCCGGACCTGGTCGACCTCACGGAATCGCATGTGATCACGGAGGCCGATCTAAATCCCATCGGAGGATCGACCTTCATCACACTCCCTGTTTCCAGCCCCTTCGAGTTGAACGCCTTCCAGCCCTACCTCGTGATGGCAGGAAGCTTCGATGGACCGGATAACATCCATTTCGCGACCAGTGGGGTAAGTGCGGCCCAGGTGTCCAACATCCACTACCCGAACCTCGCCACGGACTTCCAGTTCTATATCACCAAGACCCCGATGGTACGTTTGGTGATCTCTGAGAACGTGGGTATCGAAGAGAGCGTTCCTGCGAACCTATCGCTGGCTTCGAACATGCCGAACCCCTTCCAGAACGAGACCGTCATACCGTTCACCTTGCGCCAGGCTGCGCCGGTGACGCTGGAGGTGACCGATCTGTCAGGAAGGATCGTCTTCTCCGAGAACCTCGGAACCCGCGCGGCTGGCACGCACCGATATACCCTGAACGGATCCCCGTTCGCTGCCGGATCATACCAATACACGCTTGTGGCAGGTACCGAGCGCCTGAGTAAGCGGATGGTGATCGCGCGTTGATGAACCGATAACAACTGTAATGAAAAGGCCCCCCGGAATTCCGGGGGGCCTTTTGTATTGGATCCAACCTTGCGTCAGCCACGCGCCATTCCCTCTTTCACCTTACGCATCAGGGAACCGGCAAAAATGAACGCGTTGAGTTCCGGATTATCGCTGTTCAGCAGTTGCTCCCGGTCACCGTGCCACCAATTACGGCCATTGTGGATGAACATGATGTTCTCGCCCGTTTCCATGACCGAGTTCATGTCGTGCGTGATCACGATCGTCGTCGTCCCGAATTCCTGGGTGAGTTCCTTGATCAGATCATCGATCAGGATGCTCGTTTGAGGATCAAGCCCACTGTTCGGTTCATCACAAAAGAGATACTTCGGGTTCATCGCAATGGCCCGGGCAATGCCGACGCGCTTCTGCATGCCACCGCTGATCTGGGCGGGGAATAAATCCTCCTTCCCCAGGATATTGACCCGCTCCAGGCAGGTATGGGCCCTGTCCTCCATTTCGCTGCGGGCCATGTCCGCGAACATGCTCAAGGGGAACATCACGTTCTGGAGCACGGTCAGGCTGTCGAACAGGGCCGACCCTTGAAAGAGCATGCCGATCTCCTGGCGTATGGTCCGTTTCTCATCGTTGCCCATTTCGTGGAACGACCGACCTTCATACAGGACCCTTCCTTCATCAGGCTTGTGAAGGCCGACAATGCATTTGGCAAGGACGCTCTTACCCGAGCCGCTCATACCGATGATCTGGTTCACACGCCCCTTCTCGAACGTGGCATTGATATCGGTGAGCACCTGAAGGTCCCCGAAGCGCTTGCTCAGGTTCTGGACCTCGATCATATGAGAAGAAGCTGGGTGAGCGCGTAATTGGCGATGAGGATGACCACATTGCTATACACCACGGCACGGGTGCTGCTGATACCCACTTCCCTGGTACCGCCTTTGGTGTAATAGCCTTGGTAGGCCGCCACGGTAGCAATGATGAACGCGAAGACCACCGTTTTGATCAGTGCATAGGTCACCGTGAAGGGGTCGAAATCGTACTGCAGCCCTTCGATGAAGTGCACCGAGGTCACCACCCCGGTCCCCACGCCGGCCATCCAGCCACCGAAAATGCTCAGGAACATGCTGATCATCACCAGGAAGGGGTTGATGAGCATGGAAGCCACGATCTTGGGCAGAATGAGATATCCTGCGGAGTTCACGCCCATGATATCCAGGGCATCGATCTGTTCCTTCACGCGCATGGAACCGATCTCCGCAGCAATGTTGGACCCCACCTTGCCTGCCAGGATCAGGGAAATGATGGTGGGGCTGAATTCCAGGATCGTGCTCTGCCGGGCGGTGAAGC
>JAHEFL010000299.1 GCA_024640205.1 Flavobacteriales bacterium
AACACCTTGTTGCTCCGCAACTTTTTGCATGGCCTTGACGACACTTCCCATCCCTCCCATGGGATACCATGTGCCAAGGGTCATATCCGCGTGGTTCATTAAACTGTACAACGCGGGGGTGTCCTGAGGCGTGGCGCCCAGGAACAGGACCGGGAATTCCATCAAGCTGATCAGGCGAGGGTGCTTGAAATAACGGCGAACGTGATCACTGAAAGAGGTGAACAATTGCATGCGCAACATGCCTTTCAATACCCGCATGTCAGCGAACTCCAGAAGCGAAAGCCCGGGTTTATGGACAAGGTCCTGCATGCCCACTTCATACTTGAAGCGGGCTTCTTTCAGGAACTTGTCCAGCGCATTGCTGCTGCCGGGCTCAAGCGACTCGAACAGTGCGCGAAGGCCCTCCATGGAGGAAGGAACGGTCATCACTTCACCCTTGCCGAAATACACGGCATAAGAAGGTTCCAGCCTTTTCAGTTCATAGTGTTCCGAAGGGTGCGTTCCAAAAGACGCAAAATGCCGCTCGAACACATCGGGCATCCAGTACCACGATGGGCCCATGTCGAACGTGAACCCTTCCGCGGTCAACGTGCGCGCCCTGCCTCCGGCCTGGAGGTGTTTTTCGAGCAATACCACCCTATGTCCGGCCTTTGCCAGATGGGAAGCAGCTGATAACCCAGCGAAGCCTGCGCCGATGACCACTGTGCGTTGGCTCATGCAGCGGTGGAATGATGCTCCAGTTCCGCCATCAGCCTCTTCCTCGCCTGAAAGATGCGGCTCTTCACGGTTCCGACAGGAATGTTCATGGCATCAGCGATCTCGTGGTACTTATATCCCTCGAAGTTCATCCGGAAGGGCTTGCGGAACTGCTCGGGTAAGCGATCGAGCTTCTCCTCCATTTCCTTGGAACTCAGCATGCCGAGGGGACCTTGGGCATACCGACCATTGGCCACCGGATGGTCCTCTCTCGCCACATTTTGAAGAATATTCATGCCCCGCTTGTTCCGGCGATGCTCGTTAATGAAGGTGTTCCGGACAATGGTATGCATCCAAGCCTTGAAGTTAGTTCCTTCCTGATACTTGTCCCGATTCATCAGTGCCTTGAGCATACTCTCCTGTATGAGGTCATTGGCATCTTCCATGTTCCGGGTCAGGCCGAGTGCGAAGTACCTTAAGCGTTCGCTAAGACTCATGAGCTGTTCGTTGAACTCTATCGTTGACATGTTTAATGTTATTGGTTAAACGTTCAACAAATATAGTCGTGTTGTTTACATCGGCTATCTTTTGTTTAACTTTTTACAATTCTTCATTAAACACTATTGGAATCCCAAATGGCATCAAGGCGGAAATGGAAGGCTCAACAAGGCGCTTCAGCCCTCACTGGTAGGGTCTGCTTTGGTTCAGGAAGTACGCGCTCAGGACAGTGCGTTCCTCATCTCCGCAAGCCCGGGAACAAGTTCTTGTCCGGTCGCTGGAGTAACGCCCTTCAGTCGGGCGCTGTGGAAATAGAGCACCTTGATCTTCGGGAAATGATGGTGCATCTTCCGCAGGTAACGATCGACACTATCCGCATTTTGATGGGAGAGGAAGCCTGTAACGATTGTACTCGGTGATCGATGAGCGACCACTGCCTCGACGTCCTCGAAGGGAACGCTTTGTCCCAGATAGATGCAACGATGCCCAAGCTTCTTCGCCAGGTAAAGCGCGAACAAGAGGCCCATTTCGTGCAATTCACCTTCGGGCAGGAAGAAAAGGATGGTACGCGCCTTTGGGTTGTCGCTGGGCACCAGTCCATCGATGGCAGCCAGCACCTTCTGCCGGATGAGATTGCTGATGAAGTGCTCCTGCCCGGGCTTTACCGCGTCGATCAGCCAAAGCACCCCGACCCGTTGCAGGAAGGGCTGGATGACCTGTAGCATGGTCTCTTCGAATCCGACTTTAAGGATGCAATTGCTCATGACCTTCTCAAAGCGCTGCTCGTCCATCTCGGTCATCGCGATGATCAGGCTTTCCACGTGATCCGCAGCACCTTCCGCGCTATCTTCAAGGGCCAGCACCTCGGCATTGATCTCCTCATCGCTCATCCCCGCGATCTTGGAGATCTTGAACCCCCGGTCGTTCAACAAGGAAACGTTCAACAGTTTTCGCAGGTCGTCATCCGTGTAATACCGGATGTTGGTGCCTGTCCGGGACGGGGTCAATAGCTCATGCCGCTTCTCCCACATGCGAATGGTGTGGGCCTTCACGCGGCTCAACTTCTCGAGGTCCTTGATGGAGTATCGGCCCATGGTGACGTTTGGCATCATTACGAACGCAGAACACTCAAAGCGCCTTCTTGTTCGATCCCGAACAGCAAAGATCGGACGAACCCTCGACCGGTCCATGCGGGTTAATGGAATCCCTGAATGCGCATGAACCTGATAGGCGGTCGCCGGTTTGTGATTATCCCCTGCTCTGTGTACCTTTTGCCTTCGCTCCGATCCGCGTGCGCTTGTTCATCGTGCTTGCTGGGGGGTCGGTATCAACAGGACCACGCCAGCTGGAATTGAACATGGGACAACTTTCAACGCACAGTACAACGATCATTTCATCGGTCGCTCTTGCCGCAGTTCTCGGCTTGTCCGGGTTCGAGGCCATGGAGCGAAGTGCGATCGGCTCCGCCAAGAGTGCCGTCCCGGTGGACGATTTCACAAATTTCGAATCCGGACATGTCCATCCGCTGGACAGGACACCGGACGGGTCAAAACTGCTTGCTGTGAACACGGGCAATAATTCGATCGAGGTGTTCTCCATCACCATGGAGGGTCTGTTGCATACCGCCAGCATTCCCGTGGGCATGGACCCGGTCACCGTGCGAGTACGGAACAATTCGGAAGCCTGGGTGGTGAACCAGGTGTCGGACGAGGTGAGCATCGTGGACCTTACAACGAACGTGGTGGTCCGCAGCCTGCTGACCGAGGATGAACCTGCCGATGTGGTCTTCGCGGGTTCACCTGAAAAGGCCTTCGTTTCATGCGCTGGACGGGAAAGCGTACAAGTGTTCGATCCGAACAATTTGAATGCTGCGCCGACAGAGGTCCTTTTGAAAGGCGAGCTACCCAAGGCACTCGCCGTCAGTCCGGACGGGAGCACGGTTTATGCCGCATTTTTCGAATCCGGCAATCAGACCACGGTGATACCAGGGAATGACTTCCACGCAGGAGGCTTTTGCTCGGTCCAGGGAGGTGCGTGCACCACCATACCCAATGCGGTCGCCCTGGCTGCCGGTCCATACGGAGGGACCATACCAGTGCCGAATTCAGGGGCTGGGTTCGAGCCCCCTTGGAACCCGGCTAACCCAGCCCCTCCGGGGAACAACAGTTTGGTAGTGCGGAAGAACGCCGCGGGGCAATGGATGGACGACAACGGCGGGAATTGGACCACCCTTGTCACCGGAGGCTTGCCGAACACTTCGCGTGTGGCAGGTTGGGATATGCCGGACCGCGATGTGGCGATGATCGATGCCAACAACCCCACCACGACGGGTGTGACCTATAAGAACCATCTGGGAAATATCC
>JAHEFL010000300.1 GCA_024640205.1 Flavobacteriales bacterium
GCCGTTGTCAGCCCCGAGCGTGGTGCCTTCGGCCTTTACCCAGTCACCTTCCACCTTCATGCGGATGCCCTCCTTGTCGAAGTCGAACACCGTATCGTTGTTCTTCTGGTGCACCATGTCGAGGTGGCTCTGCAAGGCGATGGTCGCGGCCTTCTCCTTGCCTTTCGTGCCGGGCTTTTTAATGATCACATTACCGGCATGGTCCACGACCGTGGGCAGGCCAAGTTCTTCACCGAATCGCTTGATGAACGCGATCACGCGCTCTTCCTTCTTGCTGGGCCGCGGCACCGCGTTCAGGTCGGCGAAGTGGTTCCAGAGTTCGTTCGGTTCAAGGGCGCGTACAGCTTCGTTCATGGGGCCTGAAATTAACAGGACGATCGGAAGCTCGTGATCGGAACCTTCATCAGCTCGATGTGGCGGGATATCACCCGCCTTCCGGTCGCGCTCAACGCACCTGCAGGACCTGTCCTTCCTCCACCCAGTTCTGCGCTTGAACGCGCAACTCGCCGCCAGGTACCGCGGCGTGTACTTCCACAACGCCTATGACATGCTCGCGACCGTAGTAGATGGAACGGTACACGAGGTCACCTGTCGCATGTTCTTCGACGAGTGACCATTCCTGGGGTTGGTTCCCCATGCCGAAGGGATGACGCAGCACGGGAAAAAAGACGCTCTCCTGTTCCGGATAGGCCCAATACAAAGTGCCTCCTTGCAGGCCATCGGTAAGGTGCTCCGGTGTGAGCGCCTCCTCATCACCCAGGCGAAAGAAGTCCAGCACACCCGTTGGCCCGCGCTGCATCAGGAAAGCCGTACCCTGCGACGGCGAGAGGCCACGTACGTAATAGCCCATTCTCCCTTCCCCATGCCAGTGCTCTTCATGGCCGGTAAGGATCACTTCGGGTCCTTCATCGCCCACGAGATCGATCGGTACATCGGGCGGAAGTCCGGGAGGAATGACCACCTGGGGATCCGACTTTTCAATTCCAAGGGAAAACGGGTCATCGCCTCGTGGTCGTGTTGGCGGTGGATCGTTCTGGTCGCCGAAGTCGGGCGGAACTGTACGCACCTCGACCACATCAATGCCGATGCGACCCGACGGTAGCGTGAACCAGAGTTTGAAGGCGGCGATCCGTGTAGTGCTGCCAACGGTGCTTCGCAGGATCATTGTGCCTTCATGGTACATACCGGTCCCGTACCAACCCGTGGCTTCAAGTGCGATCCCCGGACCAAAGGCCTGCTGCAGCATCCGGAACTCGATGGGCTGGTCCGCCGCGCTCCACTGCAATTGTTGGTAATGGAACCCCTTCGCCAATATCGCCGTGTCGAGCCGCTCGGTATCGGCAAGCAGGTGGTACCTGGTCTGGTGGGCCGTGCTCAGAAGTATGGAAGTGCCGGGAAGTGTGACCACTCCGCGCCGGTACCATCCATCCAGACCCTGTGCCGGATCGGGCGTGTGATCCAACCGCGTGTAGATCACCAGGTCGGCAATGACATCGCCCGTCACATCGATCCGCTCCTCGGACTCCCTGGCCGGAACGATCGGCTCCCCTGGTGGCGAGGCCTGCTGCGCGATGGACGGCACATTAGCGAGCAGTGATGCGCAAAGGATCGAGCGGACGGAAGTGTTCATCGAACGATCACGGGCGTGTACGACGGCAATGCTTCACCGGCCTCGATGAGCGCCTGATCGCTGCCTTTCCGCACGTGTATCGTAAAGGTACCATGTGCCGCATGCTTCCAATGGATCGCGTTAATTCGCTTCATGATGAACAGCATTCGGTGGAACGCAGCATTACGTGGGGCGTGCATCATGGTATTAGGGTCAAGTGTGGTCATCGCGGAAGCACAACATCTCCCTGCTTATTCGCTCTTCAATGCGACCGGGAAGAAGCTTTCTCACAAGCAGTTCCTAGGGACGGTTGCCGACGCCGATGTGGTACTGTTCGGTGAGGAGCACAACAACCCCATTGCACATTGGTTGCAATTGGTGGTAGCTCGCGATCTCGCATCGCGCGGACCCTTGGTCATGGGTGCCGAGATGATCGAGGCGGATGACCAAGGCGCATTGGACAGGTACCTGCGCAAAGAGATCGACCAGGAGGCGTTCGATACGCTGGCTCGACTGTGGACGAACCATCACACCGATTATGCACCTCTCGTGGATCTTGCCCGTGAGCGCGGCCTGCCGTTCATCGCGTGCAACGTGCCGCGCCGCTATGCGCGGGCCGTGAGCAGGGGAGGCTTCGATGCGCTGGACACCGTACCGGATGGAGAGCGCCGTTGGATGCCACCGCTCCCGATCGAATTCGATGCGACTCTACCGGGCTATGTGAGGATGCTGGATATGCTTGGGGACCATGGCACGCCGGACGTGGTGAAGGCGCAGGCCTTGAAGGATGCGACCATGGCGCACTTCATCGCGATGCATGCCGGAAAGGGAGTGCGCTTCCTGCACTTCAACGGGAGCTACCATTCGGACTTTCATGAAGGCATCGGGTGGTACCTGCAACGCACGCGGCCTGACCTGAAGGTGGTGACCATCGCTACAGTGACAACCGAACAACTTGATCGATTGGACGCGGAACACCGCGGGCAGGCGGATATCATCCTGTGTGTGGATGTGGATATACCTGGGTCCTATTGATCGAGCCAACCGGGACAACACTCCCGGGTCGGTCTTACCTTGTGTGGACCATTTCACCGCGTACCATGAAGCTGCCGCTGATCAACGAGCCCAGTGCCATCATACCGATGCTCATGTCCGCGATGGCCGTTGTCCTTGTTATTGGTCATTACATGCTGTATGGCGAGGATCGTGATGCGGATGAAGGCACGGCAGCACACCTATTTCAAATGTTGCTGGTATTACAGATACCGATCATTTTCGCGTTCCTGGTGAAATGGTTCCCGAAGGAGAGGCACCAGGTGCTGTGGATCCTGGCCATGGAGGCAGGGTTCATCGCAGTGGCTTTGGTCAGTGTACGAATGTTCACCTAGGGTTGCCCTGCTACCATTTCCTTGCTGCACATGAAGAAACAGGCTGAACTGGACCGGCTCTTGAAGGATCGAGGCCCGCGGATCGAGAAGCTCCAGAACATCGTCAAGGAGGCGATCGAGGAGGAACAGCTGATCCTGACCAATCTGGCGAACCCTCCGCAGGAGGTCATCAGCAAAGGGCAACGCTTAGCGGACAAGGTGGCGGCTTTCGGAGGCAGCTGGATCTTCATCGGTGCTTTCCTCGCCGTATTGGCCGCCTGGATACTGTATAACGTGCTGGCACCCTTGAGCGACCATTTCGATCCGTATCCCTTCATCCTCATGAACCTCATTCTTTCGTGCATTGCTGCGCTGCAGGCGCCGGTGATCATGATGAGCCAGAACCGGCAGGAAGAGAAGGACCGCAAGCGGAGCGAGAACGATTACCTGATCAACCTGAAAGCTGAACTGGAGGTGCGTAGTCTGCACCAGAAGATAGACCTTCTCTTACAGGAGGAGATCAAGACGCTGTTCGAGATACAAGCAGAGCAGATCAAGCTGCTCAGGGAGATCGATCGCAA
>JAHEFL010000301.1 GCA_024640205.1 Flavobacteriales bacterium
AACAGGATCATAGACGTTCAAACCCTGGGATGCCGTACCCACCCACAGACGTCCCGATCGATCCTCCGTCACCAGGGTGACATAATTGCCACTGATGGATGTGGTATCCGAAGCATCATTGCGATGCACCGCGAACCCGACTCCGTCATATCTGTTCAACCCATCCTTCGTTGCCAGCCAGATGAACCCGAAGCTGTCCTGGCAGATGTGGTTCACCATGCCCTGTGAAAGACCATCCTTGATCGTCAATGCGCGGAAAGGGACCACTGCGGTATCCTGTTGCGCCGAAGAGCTCAACAACAGCGCAGAAGCGAACAGGAGGGAGAGCATGACCTTCATGATGTCACTCCCCGCTTATTTATGGCCATCCGGATGGCATTGACCAGTTCCTCCCTTTTGAAGGGTTTCGGGACGCGGCCATCCATGTCAGCCTCCGGAAGCCCATCCTCAGGAGTTGCATTGGCGGACATGGCAATGATCGGTGTACGACGTGCCCCGTTCTCCATGCCGCGTATGGCCCGAGTGGCCTCATAGCCATTCATTTCCGGCATCTGGACATCCATGAGTATGACATCGTACCGGTCCACCTTGAACATCTCCAATGCTTCCCGCCCGTTGGCCGCAACATCGATCCGGATACCAGGAATGGCGTCCTGCAGTTCATCCACAGCGACCATGACATTGAACGCATTGTCCTCCGCCAACAGCAAACGGATATCGCTCAGTGCCATCAACGTTCCAGGGAGTTGGGCAGGGCGGTCCGTTGATAGGGTGAACGGTAGGCGCGCCGTGAAAGCGGAACCCGCACCCGGTTTGCTAGTGGCGTGCAAGGAACCCCCATGAAGTAATGCGATATGTTTCGCGACCGCCAGCCCAAGACCTGGACCTTGACGCAAAGCAGGTCCATCTCCATATGCCCTGACCGCTCCATCAAAAAGCCTGTCCAAATGCTCACGGGACATTCCCATGCCCGTATCCCTTACCGTCACATCCAGCAACACATTGTCCTCTGAACGATCAACAAGCATCACCATGATCGTCACGCTCCCTTCATCCGTGAAGCGGATCGCATTCTCCACGAGACAGTTCAGCATCCTTTTCACGCGGGTCGCATCCACCAATAAGTTGACCGGCACGGAATGGTCGACCTCGGCGTAAAACCGCAGACCTTTCGCTTCCGCGTCCAGCCGGTTCGCGTGAACAACCTCTTCGACCGGAATTCGAAGGTCCATGGTCATGAGTTCCAGATCGGCCCGTCCCGCCTGCAATTTGCTGAGGTCGAGGATGTCATTGAGGATCTTCAACAAACTGCCTGAATTCTGGACGATCCCATCGAGGTAATTCCTCTGCTCGGGCAGGTGTTCGTTGCGCCGAAGGATGGTCGACATCCCCATGATCGCGTTCATGGGGGTCCTTATCTCATGGCTCATGTTCGCCAGGAAACGCTCCTTGAAACGCTCGCTTTGCTCTGCCGATCGCTTCGCACGTTTCAATGACCTGCGTCTAAGGTTCAGTTCGCGCTTCATACGCGCCATGGTCTTAAGACGTCCGTACAGACCGACCGCCAGCAAGGCGAACAAGGTACCGCCGGCCATGTATCCATAATTGGCTCTCTCCCTGAAGCTCAGGTCCTGGTCCATCCTTGCCTTGACCGTCGCGTCCTTCGCAGCTTGTCGCAAGCTGGCCTGTTCCACTTCATGGGTCATCATCAGCTCAGCGAAACGAGCTGCATTTGCACGAACGGCAATGGAATCCTTGTAGATCAGGTATTCCTGATGGGACCGGAAAGCGGACCGTACATCGCCTCGCATCCTGTGCACTTCCATGGCAGCCCAATGACAACGGGTCAACCCGTCGAAGTCCTTGTTCATTGAAGCTATGGCATTCCCGCGCTCGAATTCAAGCAACGCCATTTGCGGATCACCCATGCGCAAAAAGGCACTTCCAAGGTCAAAATGGATGCGCGCGCGCTCCTGTCCATACCCTTCCGTACCGATCAGATCCAATGCCGCCCGAAGCTCGGTGATCGCCAGCGTGTGTTCGTTGCGTGCCACATGAACCCGTGCCATACCCGAGCGGACCTGGGACATTGCCACATGATTCCCCACCAGTTCGTACGCCCTGTATGCCTCGTCGAAATAGTACAGGGCTTCCATCAATTCACCGCAGCTGAGGTGTATCCCGGCGATATAACTGAACGAGTCGCCTGAACCATTGTGATCCCCTGAGTTACGACGCAAGGTTCCCGCACGTTCGTGCCAGTACCGCGCACTGTCCAGAAGTCCTTGTCCCTGGAAAGCCGAACCCAGATCATTGTAAGCCACGGCCATACCGTAATGGTCACCGATCCGAACGTATTCCTGCTTGGCCCGATCGAAATACAGGCGTGCCCTTTCCCATTCCTTCTTGGACCGGTAAACTGCCCCGATAACGATGTATTGCCGACCCAACTCACTCGGACCACCGTGCTCCCGGACCATGGGCAGTGCGGCAAGATGCGATGCAAGCGAAGCAGTGTAGTCCCCCATTTTCCGATGAGCGACCCCCAGCGAATTCATCCACTGCGCCGCGCGCAGCACATTCCCCGATACGAGCTGGCCTTCGATCGCCGCACGGTAATGGATCAATGCCCGGGCATAATCCGAATTACGATCGTACCATTCAGCTCTGGCCCCTTCGACGTCGGCCAATAATGCTCGATCGTCGGTAATACCATACAGCCCAGCTGCCTCATCGAACCAGAACATGGGTCCGGGCCGGGCACCTGATCTTCCGGCCGCCATACACCCAAGGGCTTTCCAATGATAGGCGATGCGCCTTTTCACCGGATCATCCGTGACGGATTGGTCGCAGAGCAATGCATCCGCAGCACGAATGATCTCATTCGCATGGTAGGACACACTGTCCAGGTCCCAGCGTTGATGCGATCGATCCATCCTCACCTCTATGAGCCGCAATGCGGTGGTATCCGAGGACCAGGTATTAACCGACTGGGACCGAACGTTGAAAGGGCCAATGAGACCCGACGACAGGGCGAATAACAGGATCCGGTATGTCCGGGACAGGATCATGGCATTCCCTTTTTCATGGCCTCCGACAGCTTCTCCAACAGATCATTCCGTTCGAACGGCTTCGGCACGATATCGTCCATTCCAGCCTCTCGGCATCGCTCGAGCTCGCCGCGCATCACGTTAGCGGTCATCGCCAGTATCGGCATGCGGGCATGATGACCACCCAATGCCCTGATCTCGCGGGTCGCGTCATATCCGCTCAGCTCGGGCATCTGAACATCCATCAGTACGGCATCATACCTGTTCAATTTGACCATGGCGACCGCCTGCTTCCCATTCACCGCCACGTCCACATGGACATCCGGAATGGCATCCAGAAGCTCGTCCTGTGCGACCATCACGTTGAACGCGTTGTCGTCCGCGAGCAGGATCCTGGATCCATTCAAGTTGATGGATACGGGTTCCTTGCTTCCTGCGATCGCGTGGTCCTCAGCGATCGTGCATGGGATTCGGGCCGTGAAAACACTTCCCACCCCCAGCT
>JAHEFL010000302.1 GCA_024640205.1 Flavobacteriales bacterium
GTATCGCTTTGGTTCCTGTCATTGGGCATTTGGTGGACGGCCTTGCGCGATCCGGCGAATGATCCCGGGCATATCGGTGCGAGAACCACGTTGGAGGGCACATGGGCCGTACGGATCTCTGCGGTGAACGGTCGCTCCGAGCGTTCACTGAGGGCGGATGGTGATCTGGTTGCGCGGATCTCGGGCGACACGCTGGAGCGGGTCCATGGCTCCATCATGCTGACCTTATTGCCGCAGCCGGATGGTTCGTTGCCAAGCCTGGGCGATCGCATCCTGATGGAGGCGCCGCTGACAGCGATCGAAAGGATACCTGATCCAGGTGGCTTCGACCGGAAGGCCTGGGCCTTGTCCCGGGGGATCCGATCTGAAGCCTTTGCCCCTGCTGATGCCTGGCGCATCATCGATCACACAGGGCACTGGACGGACGGGTCCAGGCGGGTCCGGGATGGGGTCTCCAATTGGCTGGCCGGTAGTGGATTACCGAAGACGGAGCGGGCGCTGGTAAAAGCACTGGTCCTAGGCCAGAGGGACGAATTGGATGGGGACCAGAAGGAGGCATTCGCTCGGAGCGGAACGATCCATGTGTTGGCTGTCTCCGGCATGCATGTGGGGATCATCTATGGGATACTCTCGATCATATTCGGGTGGTGGGGTGGAGGAAGGAGGGCAAGGGTCATCCGGGGCGTCTTCATCCTGCTCGCGCTGTGGGGCTATGCCGGCTTGACCGGAGCCTCACCCAGCATTCTCCGTGCGACCATCATGTTCAGCTTTTTCACGGTGGCCGGTATGATGGAACAGCGAACGGATCATCTGAACAGCTTGTTCGCTGCGGCTTTCCTGCTGCTGATCTGGGATCCACGGATGCTCGGTCAGATCGGCTTTCAGCTGTCCTTCCTGGCCGTGCTGGGCATCATCCTGTTCTACAAGCCGATAGAACGAGCCTGGCTCCCGGAAGCGCGAATTCCACGGCTTATCTGGTCGCTGGCAGTGGTCTCGCTCTCGGCCCAACTGCTCGTGACCCCGATATCGCTGTACTTGTTCAAGGCTTTTCCGGTCTGGTTCCTGCCTGCGAACATTGTTGTGGTCAGTGCCGTCGGGCTTGCGGTGAACGGTGCCGTTGCGCTGATCCTCCTGTATAAGATCCCGCTGCTCGGTGCCTTGCTGACCTGGTGCCTGACGCTGCTGTTGCAAGGCGTTGGGCTTTTCACCGAATTCATCGCTGAACTACCCCTCGCGTATCCGTCCGTTCGAATAGGTCGATGGGATGTCGTGTTGCTATACGCGCTGATACTGGGCCTGGCGGCTTGGTCACTATGGCGTTGGCGAAGCATGCGCTGGGTCGCTGGTGCCTCCCTCTTATTGCTACTGATCTCCTGGGGAACAGGCGCACGCGAGCAAAGGGAAGGCGGGTCACTGGTGATCTATGACGACCGCACGCGAACACTGGTGGCGATGACCGAGGGAAGGTCACTATCGGTGCTCGGCTCCCATGATGAACTCACCAACGATCCATGGATGCGACGCAGATTTGAACGTCACATGAGGGCCAAAGGCCTGTCGAAGATCCAATTCGTTGATCCTCAAAAGACGGGTTCGGGTGAGATTTCCCAGATCGGCGGCACGCTGTTCACGGCCGGGAGGTGGCGGTCCCAATTCTTCGACATCGGACTGGTATCTGAAGGAGCCCCGCTTCCGATCGACACGGTGGAGCGAATGGATGCCATAGTGATCAAGGATGTTGCGTACGTCGATGCCGCCACCTTTCCACTGCTTGCTGCCTCCACGGAATGCATCGTCCTTTCTGCCGAGCTTCAATGGGGTATAAGGAATGCGTTCCGCACATGGTGTTCGGAGCAAGGCGTGCCGATCCACGATATGCGCGATCAAGGCGCGTTCATCCGCGAACGCCGATCATAGCAATGCTAGCTCCGGATAGTCGAAGCGCTGTGTGGCCTGCTCCACGTTCCCCACGGCTTGTTTACCAAGTAAGGGAGGCACCGTATAGGCTTCGAGTTCGCGCTCGTCGTATGGGCCGATGATCCCTTCGATCGCATCCCTATTCGCATTCGGGTCCAACCAGATCCGGTCCGATCCACTCGGCACGATGAACGGCATCCGTGGACCTTCGGCCTTCGGATTGTTGTGGATCAAGCGCATCATCGGGTTGGCGGCGGTGGTTACGATGCTTACCGTAATTACCAGCGAGTTGTCCTGTGGGTCCCGCCAATCGGATCGGATCCCGGCCAGCGCCATCGCTTCCCCATCGTTCATGCGGATATGGTACGGATAGGTCCGCTTCCCGAAATGATGGAACTCGTAGAAGCCATCCACCATGATCAGGCAGCGCTTGGACGAGGCGGCACGGAAGGCGGGTTTCTCGAAGATGGTCTCACCACGTGCATTCAACGTTTGCCGACCGATCTTCACCGCTTGCGCTGCGTCCTTCACCCAGTGCGGAATTAGGCCCCATCGTCGTAGCTCGAAACGCGGTCCGTCATCACGGGTGAAGCAGAGCAACCGGGGGTGTGTGAAGCCGCTAACGTGGTGCATCGGAGGCAGGCCTTCGGTGACCTCATCAAGCTGGCGTTCCAATTCCCCGATCTCGTCCGGGTCCGCCCCGGCCCGCTTGGCATACCGGATCTTGCGTTTCGTTAGATAGGCGACCGTGTAACACATGGACTATAGCGCGCTCAATGGCATCGTTTCCTTGAGCCGAACGCCTTTTTCAGTGTTCATCAATGTTGCACACTGGTGGCTGGCGTCATGCTCGAAGAACAGCACGAAGTCTTCCCGGGCAGCACGTTCCAGGAACGCACCCTTCTCTTCCATGGTTAGCAGCGGTCTCGTATCGTAGGCCATCACCCACGGCAGCGGAATATGGTGTATGCTAGGCAGCAGGTCCGCCATGTACACCAAGGTGCGGCCCTTATACCGGATATGGGGGATCATCATCGCATCGGTATGCCCGTCCACGGTGAGCACATCGAAGCCCGGGAAGACATCCTTCAGGTACATATTGCGTGCATCCCCACCCCGGTCCATTCCAACGAATTTCAGCTGGCCGCTTTCCTGGATCGGCAGGATGTTCTCCGCAAGGAAGCTCGCTTTCTCACGTGCATTCGGTTCGGTGGCCCACTTCCAGTGGTGCTCATTGCTCCAATAGGTCGCGTTGCGGAAAGCAGGCACCAGTTGGTCATTCTTCCGTACGATACTACCGCCGCAATGATCGAAGTGCAGGTGCGTCAGGAACACATCCGTGATATCGTCCTTGGAATGTCCGGCTGCAGCAAGAGACCGGTCCAGGGAATCCTCACCATGCAGGTCGTAGTGTCTGAAGAACCGGTCATCCTGCTTATCGCCGATGCCGTTGTCAATAAGGATCAGATGCCCGTCGGTCTCCACGAGGAGGCAGCGCATGGCCCACGTGCAGAGGTTCTTTTCGTCGGGTGGGTGGTTCCTGGACCAGAGCGTTCTGGGTACCACCCCGAACATGGCACCGCCATCAAGTTTGAAGAAACCGGTCTCGATCACATGGAGTTGCATGGAGACG
>JAHEFL010000012.1:0-10938 GCA_024640205.1 Flavobacteriales bacterium
ATGGATAAGCAGGACGAACTGGTGTTCACCCGCATCATCCATATGGCCGCCGAACGCGGGGAAGGTCGGGCCATGGGTGTTCGCCACGAAGGTGAATGGGTGTCGGCCGGTTTTTTCGTGGAGCATAGCGGCCGGACGATCTTCCTGAAGGGCCTTGCCACACCGAAAGGGAGAAAGGTGTTCGCCATGCATAGGCTCATCGACACGATGATCGAGAGAAGCATGGATAGTAATGACGTGTTCGACCTGGCAGGAGGTGAACGGGCTGCCCTCCGCCGCTTCTATGGGGGCTTCGGCGCACGGGGCGAACTATATTTACAGGCAAGGGTCAATCGCCTGCCGCAACCCTTACGGTGGGTTAAAGAACGAATCGATGGTGCATGAACTGGTGAGGCAACAGAGCGTGGTGAACCACTTTCTGGCGGAGTTGAGGGATATCGAGATCCAAAAGGATGCCATGCGCTTCAGGCGGAACCTTGAGCGGATAGGTGAGGCGATAGCTGTTGAAATGAGCAGGGTCATGGAGTACAGGGAGGAGGAGGTGACCACGCCATTGGGAATGGCCCAGGTCATGTTGCTGAAGGAGCAACCGGTCCTGTCCACCATACTCCGGGCAGGGCTACCCATGCATCAGGGTATGCTCAATGTGTTCGATCGTGCGGAAAGTGCGTTCGTCAGTGCATACAGGAAGCATCGCAAAGGGGAGGATGGCTTCGATATTGAAGTGGAATATCTGTCGAGCCCAACATTGGATGGAAGGGTCCTCGTGATCTGTGACCCCATGCTGGCGACCGGGCAGAGCATGCTGGAGGTGTACCGTGCCATGCTTCGCCACGGCAAACCGAAAGCCCTTCATGTGGCTTCCGCCATAGCGAGTAAGGAGGGCTTGGAGCACGCCAAGTTGCACCTTCCCGCGGGAACCCGCTTCTGGATCGGTGCGATCGATGAGGAGATGACGGCGCAGTCGTACATCGTGCCGGGACTTGGTGATGCCGGTGATCTTGCGTACGGCGAGAAGATGTAGGTCATGGAAACGCTCCTCGAGGGTTTATCGGTCCTCGCCCTCAGCATGGTCAAATTCGCCGTTTCCGCAATTTGGGCATATAACCGCGGTTTCAGCTATTGGGAGACCGTCTTCATTACCGGAGCTGGCGGCTGCATTGGTGTTCTCGTTTTCTATCGAACGAGCGGGTGGTTGATGGAACAGGCGCGGCAGCGAAAGATGCGCAAGCTGGCCAAGGGAGGGAAACCCTCGCGTTCATTCACGCGCACCAATCGGATCATCGTTCGTGTGAAGCGCGGACAGGGCATGCGTGGACTGGCGTTCCTCACACCCGTGCTCATCTCCATACCCATCGGTGCCATCCTTGCAGCCAAGTATTTCCGGGAGGATCGCAGGACCCTTCCCACGCTGATCTCCGCCGTGCTTGTGTGGGCGGTCGTTCTGAGTGGCTTCTGGCAATTCACCCGGTGAAGCGGTATCGCCACATTTTCTTCGACCTGGACCACACCCTGTGGGATTTCACCGCGAATTCGCGAGCAACTCTGGAAGAACTTTTCGCCGAGACGGATCTCGTTTCGTTGGGTGTGCCGGATGCAGCTTCGTTCATCGAGGTATACGAGGAGGTGAACCTCGGCTTATGGGGCAGCTATGAATCCGGTCACATCCCCAAAGAGGTCCTGCGCGTTCTTCGCTTCCGTAACACCCTGCGCACATTCGGCGTGAAGAACGATCGGTTGGCGGTTCATCTTGGCCATTCCTATGTGGAGCGCTGTCCCCAGCGTGGTCGCCTCATGCCCGGGACGATCGAGTTACTGGAGGATCTGCAAAAAGTGCATCGTCTGCATGTGATCACCAATGGTTTCGACGAGGTGCAGCATGTGAAGCTCCGGAGCAGTGACCTTACCCGCTTCTTTGATGTGGTACTCACCAGTGAGAAGGCAGGCGCACGAAAACCGGACCCCCGCATCTTCGAGATCGCGATGAAACGCGCCAAGGTCGGTGGCGTGGGCGAATGCCTGATGATAGGGGACAATCCGATGGCCGATATGCATGGCGCCAGGAATGCCGGATGGGACCACGTTCATTTCGCCGCGGAAACGGATCCGGATCCATTGGCCACCTACCGCGTCAGGCACATGGACGAGCTCAGAGGGATCCTACTGGATCGTTAGCGGGTCCGGATAAAAGATGTACTCCTTCAAATGCCGGGCGCCATTAATGTGGCTGTGGCGTAAGAATCGTACACGAGATGCGTCCAATACTGTTCCACGGTAACTCAATTCGCCTCGCGTGGCCTTTGTAGTGAAGAACAGGCTGTCGCCACGGATCATCACAGGTACATTGTAGTACCCGGTGCGGGGATCACCTGCGGCGTCCTTCACGAGCAAGGGGGGAAGCCGTTCCTCGATGTCCTGCGTGGCGTTGGCCAGCACCACGTTCCCTTCGGGGAAGAACCGGATGAGGTACACCACCTTCCCCACTTCTTCCCTGTAATAACCGTCAAAACGAATTCCCAGGTCCTTGAGCTGTGATCCCATGGCATTGCCGTCAGGTTCGCTGGACCGTTCAATATCGGTCGAGCTGCCGTTCCCGGTGCAGGATGCCAGGAGGCAGGCGATCGCGATTTGCGCCAGCACAGCTTTCATCCGGTTTTCAGCTTTCGAAGCGGGCGATCACCGTATTGCAGCCACTGACCTTCTGCCCCAGTTCCACCTCCACGGTGGCGGAAAGCGGTAAGAGCACATCCACCCTGGACCCGAATTTGATGAAACCGAATTCCGTACCCATGGCAGCTGGTGAACCGGGCCTGCTGTATGTGCAGATCCGACGTGCCAGGGCACCGGCTATCTGCCGGAAAAGTACCTCCCCGTGATGCGGATGCTTCACTACCACTGTGCTGCGCTCATTGTCCGTGCTGCTCTTGGGGTGCCATGCGACCAGGTACTTGCCCGGATGGTATTTGAAGTAGGAGGTGGTGCCGCTGATGGGGTACCAATTGACATGCACATTGAGCGGTGACATGAAGATGCTGACCAAACGACGGCGATCCTGGAAATATTCCCCTTCGGTGACCTCTTCGATGGCCACCACTTTGCCATCAGCAGGCGCCACCACGCTGTTCTCATCCGCATCCGCAACCCTCCGAGGCACACGGAAGAAGAGCACGACGATCGCATAGACCAAAAGCAGAGCCAACGTAAGCGAGATCAGCAGCCACTGTGGCCAGGCCATCCAACGCCATGCTGCAAATAGCAGGAAGCAAAGAAGGGCGGTGCTCAGAAGCAGGGTGGGGGTTCCTTCGCGGTGCAGGTGCATGAGGGCCGATGCAGCCGCCAAAGATAGAAGCGCATATCAACCTTCAGGAGCGCAGCTGCAAATACAGGAACATGGCCGGAATGGCCAGTAAAAAACCATCGAACCGATCCAGAATGCCGCCATGTCCCGGCATCACTTTTCCAGAATCCTTCACGCCCTTTGAGCGCTTCAATCCGGATTCCAAGAGGTCGCCAAGCGTGGCGGTCAGCGCCAGGATCACCCCGCAGGCCATCCAATCGATCAAGGGAAGCTCATCGAGTTGGCGTGAAAGCAGAAAACTGACCAGAAGGGTGAGAGCGATGCCTCCGAACAGCCCTTCCCAGGTCTTTTTGGGTGAGACGGCAGGCAGCAATTTGGTTCTGCCTATGGCACGGCCTACCAAATACGCTCCGGTATCATTGGTCCACAACAACAGCATGAAGCCGATGAAGAGCCAAGGACCTTGGACAAAGAGGTACGGGATAACGCCGAACGGAATGGCCACGATGAAGATCTGGATGAACATCCTGCCGAGCGCACGCGCCGGGTCCGAACCCCCGGTGACCAGCGCAAATGTGATCCATATAAGCACCAGCATGAACACAGAGCCGACGGAGAGAACCAGGCTCCAATCTGCGAAGAACCGGCCCGATCCAATAGCGGTATAGGTGAGAAATACCAGCAGAAGGTTCCACCCGCGGTGGTGATCATCGTCCTCCGATCGGATGAGCCGGTCCATTTCAGATGCAGCGATCAAACACACGGGAAGGAACAGGAGAAAGGTGGTCAATGGTCCAGCCCATGCCGCACCCAGTGTGAGTGCTACATATACCGCGCCCGATGCCGCACGGATGGCCAATTCCTTCACGTTTCCCGGTGTTTGCGCACAAGGTATAGTGCCCGGACCACATCCTCCGATGCCACATACACCTCGGATGCTCCCAATGGAGGGTAGGGCGAGGAGCTTTGATCCATCACCACGGCATGGATGTCATTGGCCTCCAGAAGCCCGCGGACCAAGGCCGCTTCGTGCTGGCTGCTGGCCGTGAATACGAGTGTCCAGCTACCCATGGAAAGAATGTTGGTGCTCTCAGGCGACCTCTTCGCCACCTGGACGCTCCTCCGTCACCTCGTCAGGCGCATCGGCTTCGTTGCCGTTGTTGGTATGCATTTCCGGAGAGGATGTTTCATCCTCCTCGCTGCGCCAACTCCGCTTACCGAAGATCTTGGTCAGGTCCTCCTTGAAGATCACTTCCTTTTCCAGAAGCTTGGTCGCCAGTTCCGTCAGCTTGTCCTTGTTCTCGACCAGGATCTCCTTGGCACGGCCATACTGGCCTTCCACGATCTTGCTCACCTCCTCATCGATGGTCCGTGCGGTCTCCTCGCTATAGGGTTTGCCAAAGCTGTACTCGTTCTGCCCGGAGCTATCATAGTAGCTGATGTTGCCAAGCTTTTCGTTCAGTCCATAAAGCGTCACCATGGCATAGGCCTGCTTGGTCACCTTTTCCAACGGTGAGGCATGCTCCACCAGCCAGCTCACTGTGGCATGTCCGGCCTCGTGATAAGCGATCGCCTGCTTCTCCTCAGCGGTGATGATCTTGTTCTTCTTCTCCAATCCTCCTATCACGCGGTCCACGGCGTCCAGGAAGTCCTGGCGCTCCACTTTCTGTTTCTTCCGGCGTGCCGCTATCAATGCGGCCTCGTTGCAGATGTTGGCAATGTCCGCGCCACTGAAGCCGGGGGTCTGTTTCGCCAGGAAGTCCACATCGATGCCGCTGGTATCCAGCTTCAAAGGCTTGAGGTGCACTTTCAGGATCTCCTTCCGCTCGTTCAGATCGGGCATGTCCACGAAGATCTGCCGGTCGAAGCGGCCGGCCCGCATCAGCGCCCGGTCCAGCACGTCAGCACGATTCGTCGCGCCGAGGATGATCACCCCGGAATTGGTGCCGAACCCATCCATCTCGGTCAGCAGCTGGTTCAGGGTGTTCTCGCGCTCATCGTTCGCACCCATGCTGGCGCTTCGGCCACGGGCCCGTCCGATAGCATCGATCTCATCGATGAAGATGATGGCTGGTGCTTTTTCCTTGGCCTGCTTGAACAGGTCACGGACACGGCTGGCGCCCACACCGACGAACATTTCCACGAAATCCGACCCGCTCAGGGAGAAGAAGGGCACATTGGCCTCACCAGCAATGGCCTTGGCCAGCAGGGTCTTACCTGTTCCAGGAGGCCCCACCAGCAGTGCACCCTTGGGGATCTTGGCGCCGAGGTCCGTGTACTTTTTAGGGTTCTTCAGGAAATCCACGATCTCCTGAAGTTCCTCCTTCGCTTCGGCCAATCCGGCCACATCATTGAAGGTGACGTTGGTGCTCTTGCCACCCTCGAACACTTGGGCGCGGCTCTTGCCGATGTTGAAGATCTGCCCACCGGGGCCGCCACCGCCGCCCATGCGCCGCATGACGAACATCCAGATGGCGATCATGATCCCGAAGAAGAGCACCCAATTGAGGATCTCACGGCCCCAATTGTCCTGGGTCTCATATTCGAAAGGGACGTCGTATTTGCGGGCATCCTCACGCAACTCATCCTTGGCGGCGTTGGAACTGCCTGCATTGAACCAGTAATGTGGACCCTGGATGTTCGGTCCGGAGATCGTGGATCCCTTGATGCGGTCCCGGTGAGGTTCCTTCTGAAGTCGGTCCTCCTTGATGAAGACTTTGACCGTTTGATCATTGACCACCACGATCCGGCGGACATCACCGTTCTCCAGCATGCTCTGGTAAGCGCTGGGATCGATCTTCGTCATGCTGCCACCCACCTGAAATAGGTTGATGGCAAGGATCACCAGGATGATGATCCCATAGATCCAATAGAAATTGAAGGAGCGCTTGGGGCGTTCCTTCTCGTTGCGTTCGTTCCGCTTCTCGTTGTTCTCCACGTTCTTTCAGTTCTGCCGATCAGGCGACGTTCTCATAGACCTTGCGGGCGGCGTCCCCCCATAGATCTTCCAAGGCATAATAGGCGCGTTTGTCGCGATGGAATATGTGGACCACGACATCCACGAAATCAAGAAGGATCCACTCGGCGTTCCGTTCACCTTCGGTCTGCCAGGGTTTCTCATCCGCCTCCTTCCGTGCATGATCCAGCACGGAGCGCATGATCGCCTCCACCTGGGTGGCTGAATCACCATGACAGATGATGAAGTGGTCGGAAACGGTGTTCGGCACATCCCGCAGGTCCAAATGAACGATGTCCTTGCCTTTGACCTCCTGGATGCCCTTCACGATGGCATCCACCAAGCGGGTGCTCGTGGCACCCTTCGTGTTCTTCATCCGGTCTATCTTGGTCCTATCAAAGGTACAAAGTTACCACCCCCGCTATTGGCAGGCTCCCATGGCATTGAATACGGAAATTCCCGAGATCGGTGAGCAGGTCATCCGTGTGGATCGTACAGAGAGCACGAACAAATTAGCGGCCGAACTCATCGAACTGTCGAAGGTGCAGCACGGGGCTGTCATTCTGGCCCATGAGCAATCGGCTGGAAGGAGCCAGCAAGGGCGAACATGGATAGCCCAACCGGGGAAGGACCTGACCCTTACGATCGTCCTGAAGACCCCATCGCTCAGGGTGGAGGACCAGTTCATTCTTTCGAAGATGGCTGCACTCGCGGTGCATGACGTGGTGAGCCAGTGGGTCGCACAAGATGTCCGGATCAAATGGCCGAACGACGTGCTCATCGGGCGGCGCAAGGTGGCGGGCATCCTGATCAAGAACGAGGTGATCGGAGAATTGGTGATGGGGACCATGGTCGGGGTGGGGCTGAACGCGAACAGCAGGGAATTCGAGGAGTCCTTGATGGCCACCAGCCTGTGTCTGGCTTGTGGCGATGAGCTGGTCTTGGATAGCGTCCTTCAGCTGCTGGTCGAACGATTTCGTCGCAGATGGGCACAGTTCCTGATCAGGGATCGCGCGCTTTCCAAGGAATACACGGATCTCCTCTGGTCCAAGGGGCGGTGGGCTTCCATGATCCTGGATGGGAGCCCGGTAACATTGAGACCCATGGACGTGGATGAGCAGGGCCGCCTATTGGTGGAGCAGGAGGATGGCAAGGTCATGGCTTTCGGCCTGGACCACCTGCGGTTCGCAGCCCGATAGAAAAGGGCTTGCCCGTTTCCATAAAAGGTCTACTTTTGCCCTCCCTTACGAACGACGAGCCGTTATGAAACGCACCTACCAGCCCAGCAAGCGCAAGCGCGCAAACAAACACGGGTTCCGCGATCGCATGAGCAGCGCCTCTGGCCGCAGCATCCTGTCCCGTCGTCGTGCCGCGGGTCGCCACAAGTTGACCGTGAGCGACGAGACGTCCCACAAGTAAGAGGGATCCATACGAATTCCGGAAGGGTCGCCGCGGTGCGACCCTTTTTCATTTGCCCACCCCGGGTCCAAGGAGCCTGGAGCGGATGGCCAGGCCAAGCTGGCGGGTCAGGATCACATGCCCGAATGGAAGGTCCTCCTGTGTGATCAGATCCGGAGCGTGGTTCAGCAGGCGTTGGCCTAATGCGGGTTTGATGACCCGGTCGTGCTCCCCGAAATACAAGTGGATGGGAATACCGTGTTCACGGGCCCGGGCCGCTACGCGTGCCAGATCCGGCTCGATCTGTCGGTAGCTCAGCCATACATCATGGATCAATACCCTTTTGGCGCGGCTGTCCGTTTGCCCGATCAGGAAGCGATGCATCCTGGAGTTCATCAGCTTGAGGCCATGAAGTGCATTGATCAGCAGGTGGAATGCTTCGGGTCTCTCCACAAAGCGTTCGTATCCCGAACGTCCCGGCCTTGATCCGGCCAATGCGCGATACCAGGGCTTGTTCTTCAGCCCATCCGGCGCGGCCAGGAACAAGCGTTCAATGCGCTCCGGCATGTGTTCCACCAGGCTCATGGCGAGTCTGCCGCCAAGGCTGTAGCCCAACAAGGACACCTTTTCCTGTTGAAGACCATCGGTGAATGCCGTGAAATAGGTGGAAAGTTCCTCCGGCGTGAAGGGCTGATGAGCACGCTGCGGATAGGAGGGACTGTGCCCGTGGAAGTGCAGGTCGAAGGCATGGATGGTACACCTATCGCCCAAGCTCCCTTCCAGGACTTGGAAGTCCTCACCTGTTCGCCCGAACCCATGGAACGCGATCACATGGACAGGACCCTGGCCGTAGCTCCGGTAAGCCAGTGTGGTACCGTGGGTGAAATAGGAGACCAATGGCGGATCGCAGAATGAAATGATCGGGGAATGGAATGCCGCCAAAGTTCGGGGAATGGTTACGCTTCATCTGATCGGTAGTTTCTCCACGATCGGCCGACCTTATCCACGATCCCCGGAACAGGTGCGCCACGCGGTTAGATTTGCACCCCGGTCAACCACCGGACATGCCAAGAGATACTTCGATCAAGTCGGTCCTGCTTATCGGCAGCGGGCCGATCGTTATAGGACAAGCCTGCGAATTCGATTATTCCGGCTCCCAGGCTTCGCGCTCACTGCGCCAGGAAGGCATAGAGGTCACGCTGATCAACAGCAACCCTGCCACCATCATGACCGACCCGGTCACGGCGGATAACGTGTACCTGCTACCGCTGAAGCCCGAGAGCATCGAGCAGATCCTGCAAAAGCACAAGATCGACGCGGTGCTGCCCACCATGGGCGGACAAACAGCACTGAACCTCGCCATCGAATGTGAGAAGCTCGGTATCTGGGAACAGTATGATGTGCGCATGATCGGCGTGGACACCGAGGCCATCGACATTACCGAGAATCGCGAGCGCTTCCGGAAGTTGATGGAGAGCATCGGCATCCCTTCGGCACCCAGCAAGACCGTCACCAGCTTCCTGGAAGGGAAGAAAGTGGCCCAGGAATTCGGCTTCCCGCTGGTGATCCGGGCCAGCTACACCCTGGGTGGTGCCGGTGCGGCTTTCGTGAAGGACCCCAAGGAGTTCGACAAGCTCCTGCAGCACGGCCTTCAGATCAGCCCCATCCATGAGGTGATGATCGACAAAGCCCTGCTCGGCTGGAAGGAGTACGAGTTGGAGCTGCTGCGCGACAAGGATGACAACGTCACCATCATCTGTAGCATCGAGAACTTCGACCCGATGGGCATCCACACGGGCGACAGCATCACCGTCGCGCCGGCCATGACCCTGAGCGACCGCACCTACCAGAAGATGCGGACCATGGCCATCAAGATGATGCGTGCCATCGGCGACTTCGCGGGGGGCTGCAACGTGCAGTTCGCGGTGAGCCCGGACGAGAACGAGGACATCTATTCAATCGAGATCAACCCGAGGGTGAGCCGCAGTTCAGCGCTGGCCTCCAAGGCCACCGGCTACCCCATCGCCAAGATCGCCAGCAAACTCGCTATCGGCTACCGGCTGGATGAGCTGGAGAACCCGATCACCGGCACCAGCGCCTTCTTCGAGCCCACATTGGACTACGTGATCGTGAAAGTGCCGCGCTGGAACTTCGACAAGTTCGAGGGCAGCGACCGTCGCCTCGGGGTGCAGATGAAGAGCGTGGGGGAGACGATGGGCATCGGGCGCAGTTTCCAGGAAGCGCTGCAGAAGGCCTGCCAGAGCCTGGAGATCAAACGCAACGGCCTGGGTGCGGACGGCAAGGAGACCACCGATACAGCGGTGCTCTTGGAGAGCCTGAGCAACCCCAGCTGGAATCGGCTCTTCCATGTGTACGACAGCATCAAGGCGGGCATCCCCTTCAAGACCATCCACGACCGCACCAAGATCGACATCTGGTTCCTGAAGCAGATCGAGGACATGATCCTCACGGAGAAGGAAGTGGAGAAGTACACGCTGGAGACCATCCCGCGCGATCTGCTCTTCGAGGCGAAACAGAAGGGCTACGCCGATCGCCAGGTGGCGCACCTGCTCGGCTGCCTGGAGAGCGAGGTGTACAAGAAGCGCAACGACCTTGGCATCAAGCGCGTGTACAAGCTGGTGGACACCTGCGCTGGCGAGTTCCCCGCGAAGACGCCGTACTACTACAGCACCTTCGAAGAGGAGAACGAAAGCGTGCGCAGTGACAGGAAGAAGATCATCGTGCTGGGCAGTGGTCCCAATCGGATCGGGCAGGGTATCGAGTTCGACTACTGCTGTGTGCACGGGGTGCTGGCGGCCAAGGAGCAGGGTTACGAGACCATCATGATCAACTGCAATCCGGAGACCGTGAGCACGGACTTCGACACCGCCGACAAGCTCTACTTCGAGCCGGTATTCTGGGAGCACATCTATGACATCATCCTGCACGAAAAGCCGGAGGGCGTCATCGTGCAGCTGGGTGGCCAGACCGCCTTGAAGCTCGCCGAGAAGCTGCACCGCTACGGTATTCCTGTCATTGGCACCAGCTACGAAGCCTTGGACATGGCCGAGGACCGGGAGCGCTTCAGCAGCCTGCTCCGCGACCTGGGGATCCCCTACCCGAAGTTCGGTGCGGTGAACAATGCCGAGGAGGCCATCGCCCTCAGCCGCGAACTGGGCTTCCCCCTGCTCGTGCGGCCCAGCTACGTGCTCGGCGGCCAGAAGATGAAGATCGTGATCAACGAGGAGGAGCTCGAATCCCAGGTGCTGGACATCCTGCGCCTGAT
>JAHEFL010000012.1:10948-12528 GCA_024640205.1 Flavobacteriales bacterium
ACAACAAGATCCTTATCGACCACTTTCTCGATGGCGCCATCGAAGCGGAGAGCGATTCCATCAGCGACGGCGAAATGGTGCGCATCATCGGCATCATGGAGCACATTGAGCCGGCGGGCATCCACAGCGGCGACAGCAATGCCGTGCTACCGCCCTTTGACCTCAGCGAGAACGTCATCCAGCAGATCCGGGAGCACACCCACAAGATCGCATTGGCGCTGAAGACCGTGGGCCTGGTGAACATCCAGTTCGCCGTAAAGGACGAGGTGGTTTACGTCATCGAGGCCAACCCGCGCGCCAGCCGCACCGTGCCCTTCATCGCTAAGGCCTATGGTGAACCCTACGTCAATTGGGCAACCAAGGTCATGCTCGGCGCCAAGCTGAAAGACTTCCAGTTCAAGCCCAAGTTGGACGGGTATGCCATCAAAGTCCCGGTGTTCTCCTTTGACAAGTTCCCGAACGTGGATAAGTCGCTCGGACCTGAGATGAAGAGCACCGGCGAAGCCATCCATTTCATCAAGGACCTGAAGGATCCCTTCTTCAGGGAGGTGTATGGGGAGAGGAGTATGTATTTGAGCCGATAGTGAGGTTGCCCTGCTCAATTAGAAGTGGTCGGAGTATCTGAAGTGGCAACCCGGAACAGGTATGGGCTATAAGGATGCTTAGGTTGAGTTGAATGGTGTGAGGGTATTTGGTCGCGTCCCAAACTGGTTCGCCGCATTGTGTCCCCCCTACCTCCGCAGCGGTCTCCCGCACATATGGCCCGGACCCTGCGGCACGGAGCCGTGATCACGTCGAGACCGTCGCAGCGGTTCCACTCATTTGGTGTGACGTTGAATTGTTCCAGCCTTCGAACCAAGATCCAGCGATCGTCCCTACGCACCGAAGCGTCTGCCCACTGGGTCAGCGCACACACATGACCGAGCGCCAGCGTTTATTTTCGACGCATGAGCGATCATGTTCGGTTGTTCGCGGCAGCTTGGTTCGTCATGCTTGGATCCGCTGCGAGCGCGCAACGCATCATAACGGAGGATATCCCGCGCTTCTGGGAGACCTACGATGCGCTGGCCACTGCGAAGGACCGGGCGGACAGCGTGGCCTGCTTCCAGCGCCTGTACCTGGACCGTGCCTCCGAGGGCTTGAAGCGTTTCATGAAGGTGCGCGATCTGAACGCAGCGCATTATGCGGACGCGGCCTGGGCCACCGATCTCTGGCGGTCCATCCGTCCGAACACGCTGCGGATCCGCCAACAGGAGGAGGCGATCAACGCCGTCTTCGCGACCTACGAGCGCGAGCTGCCCGGGTTCAAGCGCCCCAACGTCTGCTTCGCCATCGGCCGGCTGGGCACCGGCGGCACCACATCGGGCGGTTGGATCCTGATCGGTTCGGAGATCGTCTGCGCGGACAGCACTACGGCGAAACACGAATTGAATGACTGGCTTCGGGCGGCCATGCGCCCGACGGACCAGGTGCTGGCCTTCGTCGCGCATGAGTCCGTGAATATCCGGCAACGTCATGGACCGCGCATGATCTGGGGATACCTCACGCATCGGGTGCAGACCCAATGCCTGATGGAAGGG
>JAHEFL010000303.1 GCA_024640205.1 Flavobacteriales bacterium
TGCCTGTTGACCATCGAACCGAGCTTTGGTGGTGGTGGAACGAACATGGTCCTGACCGAAGGTGGCGCAAGCTTGAACCTATGGCCCAACCCGAACCGGGGGGACGAACTCTGGGTCTCGCTTTCCGAAGTGGGCACAGAGGTCCGTACTGCTACCATGGACCTTATCGATCTCAACGGCAAACGGGTCAGGTCCGTCGTGATACCGATCGAGGAAGGCACGGCTCGAAGTCTGATCGATCTGGATGGTGACCTCGCCGGCGGTGTATATGTGATCAGGATCGTTGCAGGTGACAACACCTTCGTGGAACGCTTGGTCATCCAGAGGTAGTAAGAGACATACTCGACGAAAGCCCCGGTCACCCTATGTGACCGGGGCTTTTTTGTGCCTGGGGAAGGGCAATCGGTATCCAGCTCACAGGATAGGACCTGTTCCGTTGGCTCTTTTCCTTGCGTCTTCCATCCTGCTTTACACCACGTCATTAAGCATGAAATGGTCGATCTCAACTCAATTGCCCCAGCAGGATTAGGACTGAATGAGCGAGGCCCCGATCCGCATCCACGGAACGAGGCCTCGTTGACGGTGTAGATCCCTTATCAGCGCTCTATGCTGATCGACCGTATGGCCACCTGGCGCTGATCCGAGGTCCGAAGAACAAGCATGTATTGACCAATGGAAAGCTCTGCGACGTTCAACGTGACCCTGCCGGAGGCGTTCCCAGCTCCAAAGGTCAAGACTTCACGTCCGGACATATCCACGAATACCAGTTGATCAACCTCCTTGGGTAGGCCTTCAATGATCATCTGGTCCCGAGCCGGGTTCGGATGGATCGTTACCTGCTCCGCATCGATATCCGAAAGTCCGCTCCAGATGTAGTCTCCAACCTCTGAGGCCAGCTGGCAATTCGGGCCGAAATTCACCACGACATGGTAATCACCGTTGGCCTCGATATCAATGGTCTGCCCGGTAGCACCCGATATCACCTCGCCGTTGAAGTACCAAACATAGCTGAGCCCCTCCGTTGCAGTAAGCTCGTTGCCATCCTGTTCGATCGTGGGCTGAGCCATCGGGCATACATCCTCGATCCGATAAAGTGTGCTGGTATTCCGGCTACCAGCGTATAGGTCACCTGACGCGTTCTCTGCGATCACTGTCAACCCCGTGATGGCACTTGTGGTGAGTTGCTCGCTGGTCCATCCACCCACGCCGTCCGGATGAAGGGAGAAGATCCGGCCATAGCAATAATCCGTGTAGATGTAGCGTCCGATAAGCCGGTAATATTCGTCGGTCCTGTACACGCGCCCCCCGATCACGGAGCACCATTGTGTTCCGGGATTGTTCACATGCACCTGCACGGGGGCATCGTAATCCGCTGCCGTACCGCAGCCGGCCTGGGAGACACCGGGGGTGGCGACCAAGCCCTCACGGCAGCGCCACCCGAAATTCGGTCCACTATTGTCCCCGGCTGGCCAAAAGTCCACTTCCTCCCATGCGTTCTGTCCCACATCCCCGATCCATAGATCGCCGGTCTCCGTATCGAATCCGAACCGCCAAGGGTTCCGGAGTCCGGAAGCCCAGATCTCAGGCAATACACCCGGCGTCGATACGAACGGATTGTCCGGAGGAACCGCATACGGTGATGCACTGTGTACATCGATCCTGATCATCTTTCCCAACACCGTGGCCATGTTCTGGGCGTTGTTCTGCGTATCGTTCGCTCCACCGCCATCACCAAATCCCACATACAAGTACCCATCAGGACCGAAATCGAGGTCCCCGCCGTTATGGTTGGTGGCAGGTTGTTGTCTCGTGTATAGGATCTCCTCACTTGCTGGATCGGCAACATTCGGGTCCGCACTCACCGTGAACCGGGAGATCCTGGTGGATCCTGAACCCGACCCGAAAGTGTAATTCACATAGAAATAGCCATTTGTTGCGTAATCCGGATCGAAGGCAATCCCTAACAGACCTTGCTCATTTCCTGAATTCAGAACACTGAGGCTAAGGAATGGTGTCGGCAGGATGCTGCCGTCGGGTTGAACAATGCGGATCAGTCCCGCTTGCTGGGTCACGAAAAGCCGTTCATCACCAGCATGGGCCACATCGGTGATCTGGCTTATTCCAGTAGCAAAAGGGACGAGTTGAACACGCACCGGGCTTTGGGCGGTCAATTGCTGAGCGGAGGCAACTAGCAGTGCGAGCAGTAGATACGTTCGATACATGGTCCTGACAGGTTTGCGCCAAATGTAGCAGCCCTGTCGGAGGCTACCACACGCAAGGACCAAGGGTTCCAGTGATGGCAGCTACTTTTGCCGCCCCTACAATGCGCCTTCCTGCATGTCATTGACCGAGGAGATCGAGAAACGCCGAACGTTCGCCATCATCAGCCATCCTGATGCCGGTAAGACGACATTGACGGAGAAGTTCCTCCTGTATGGTGGCGCGATCCAAACGGCTGGTGCGGTAAAGAGCAACAAGATCCGAAGAGGCGCCACGAGCGATTTCATGGATATCGAACGCCAGAGGGGCATCTCGGTCAGCACTTCGGTGATGACCTTCAGCTACGGTGGCAAACTCATCAACCTGCTGGATACACCGGGACACCGGGATTTCGCTGAGGACACCTACCGCACCCTGACCGCCGTCGATAGTGTGATCCTGGTGATCGATTGTGTTAAGGGTGTCGAGGCGCAAACGGAGCGTTTGATGGAGGTGTGCCGGATGCGCAACACGCCTGTCATCGTCTTCATCAACAAGTTGGACCTGGAAGGCCGTGATGGCTTCGACCTGTTGGATGAACTGGAGGAAAAGCTATCGATCAAGGTGCGACCCATGAGTTGGCCGATAGGGATCGGAGCCACGTTCAAGGGTGTTTATGACATGTTCGGCAAGGGGCTCAGGTTATTCGACCCGGGAAAGACGAAGGTGGAAGGCACGAGCATCCGTATCTCGGATATCACAGAACCAGGCCTGGAGGATCACATCGGCCAGGATGCCGCCGCCCAGCTGAGGGAGGATGTGCAATTGATCAATGGGGTCTACGATGAATTGGACGTCGACAACTACCGTTCAGGAGCCATCGCTCCCGTATTCTTTGGCAGCGCATTCAACAATTTCGGGGTGAAGGAATTGCTCGATGCGTTCACACGTATCGCACCGCCCCCTGGACCGCGACCAACGGACAGCGGAGAGGTGGCGCCGACCGACCCGCATTTCAGCGGGTTCGTATTCAAGATCCACGCGAACCTGGACCCGAACCATAGGGACAGGATCGCATTCCTGCGCGTATGTTCGGGACGGTTCCAGCGCAACACGTACTATCACCATGTGCGCCTGGGGAAACAGATCCGGTTCGCTACTCCGACCGCCTTTCTCGCTGCGAGCAAGAGCATCGTGGATGAAGCGTGGCCCGGGGATGTGATCGGTCTGTTCGATACCGGGAATTTCAAGATCGGTGACACCCTGACGGAAGGAGCATCTTTCCAATTCAGAGGCATTCCGCAATTCTCTCCCGAACTCTTCCG
>JAHEFL010000304.1 GCA_024640205.1 Flavobacteriales bacterium
ATTCACAAGCGCGCCGGGGTGGAGGACCCGCGCATGGTGCTTGGCCGCGATGCACGGATGAGCGGCCCCATGGTGAGGGACCTCGTGGTCGGTACGCTGACCGGCCTGGGTTTCGAGGTGATCGATCTCGGACTCGCCACCACGCCCACCGTGGAAATGGCCGTGAAAGCGGAGAAGGCCCATGGCGGCCTGATCCTTACAGCAAGTCACAATCCGGCGCAGTGGAACGCACTGAAACTTCTCAATGAGGTCGGTGAGTTCATTTCCGCCGGGGAAGGGGAGGAAGTGCTGGCGATCGCGGAAAAGGACGCCTATGATTTCGCTTCGGTGGAACGGATCGGTACGGTGCGCATGGTGGAGGATCACACCGCACGGCACATCGAAGCCATACTTGCCTTGGACCTGGTGGATATGGATGCGATCCGCAAGGCCGGTTTCCATGTGGTCGTGGATGCGGTCAATTCGGTCGGTGGCGTAGCCGTTCCAAAGCTCCTCAAAGCCTTGGGCGTGGATACGGTCATTCCTATCCATTGCACCCCCGATGGTCGTTTCCCGCATAACCCGGAACCGTTGGCGGAGAATCTGACCGACCTGTGCGCCACCGTGGTGAAGGAAAAGGCCCACCTCGGCATTGCCGTGGATCCCGATGTGGACCGCCTGGCATTGGTTTGTGAGGATGGCTCCCTGTTCGGTGAGGAATACACCCTCGTGGCTTGTGCCGATCACGTGCTCGCTCATCGGCCGGGTGATACGGTGAGCAACCTTAGCAGCACGCGGGCGTTGAACGATGTGGCTGAGCGTCACGGCCGTAAAAGGCATGCCAGCGCGGTGGGCGAAGTGAACGTGGTCACGTGCATGAAGGAGGTCGGCGCGCCGATCGGTGGTGAAGGCAACGGAGGCGTCATCCTCAGCGAACTGCACTACGGAAGGGATGCGCTGGCCGGGATCGCCCTGTTCCTGACCCTTCTGGCAAAACGGGGTGGTACCTGTTCGGCGTTGCGCAAGAGCTATCCGGATTACTTCATCAGCAAGAACAAGATCGAGTTGCAGCCGGGCATGGACGTACAGGCTATCTTGGATGGCATGCAGGCCCGCTACGCCAAGGAACCGCATAGCACGGTGGATGGTCTCCGGATCGAATTCGATAAGACCTGGGTCCACCTGCGCAAGAGCAACACGGAGCCTATCATCAGGGTCTATGCGGAGGCAGCCACCAAGGAAGCCGCTGATGCATTGGCCGGAAGGATCCTGAGCGAGTTGGCGGAAGTGGCAGCAGCAGCGGCCACGAGCGGGTAACTTTGTAGCCCGGTCACGGAACACGACCCCCTGGCCGCGTGGACGAATGGAACGGATCTATTTTGATAATGCCGCCACCACAGCGATCGACCCAGAGGTGTTCGACGCGATGGTGCCTTTTCTGAAGGAGCACTATGGGAACCCCTCCTCGATCCATGCCTTTGGAAGACGCTCAAGGGCTGCCATTGAACAGGCTAGGCGGTCCATAGCGGGCCTGCTGAACTGCATGCCGGGCGAGATCATCTTCACCAGCGGTGGTACCGAGGCCGATAACATGGTGCTCATGTGCTCGGTGCGGGACCTGGGTGTCAAGCATATCATCACCTCCCGGATCGAACATCACGCCGTGGAGTTGACCGCAGAGGCCATTGCTCAGGAGGGAACCGCGAAGGTCCATTGGGTGCGGCTCCATCCGGATGGAATGCCCGATATGACGCACCTAGAGGAGCTCCTGAAGGTTACGGAGGGTGAAGGTGTGTTGGTGAGCCTGATGCATGCCAATAACGAATTGGGGACCCGCGTCGACCTTTCCGAAGTCGGCGTATTATGCCACCGCTTCGGTGCGCTTTTCCATAGTGACACGGTCCAGACCATGGGACATTATCCCTTCGACCTGAGTACGTTGGAGATCGATTTCGTCACCTGTTCCGCGCATAAACTCCATGGGCCGAAAGGTGTAGGCTTCCTCTACATGAGGAGCGGAGCAGGCATGAAACCGATGTTCCTGGGTGGGGCTCAGGAGCGTAACATGCGGGGCGGGACTGAGAACATGGCTGGGATCGTGGGGCTTGCAAAGGCGCTGGAGATCGCATACCGGGACCTCGAGGAACATCACCGGCATATCCAAGGATTGAAGGAGCGGATGATGAAGCGCCTCAAGGAGGAGGTCCCAGGGGTATCCTTTAATGGTGATGTGTCCGAACAGAGCCTGTATACCGTGCTGAACGTACGGTTCCCGGAGGATGGTAAATCGGAAATGCTTCTGTACAATCTGGACATCGAGGGCATAGCCTGTAGCGGCGGAAGTGCCTGTAGCAGTGGAAGCAACAAGGGGTCTCATGTTCAGGAAGCCCTCTATCCGGATGCCGAAGGTGCGAGCATTCGGTTCTCGTTCGGTCGCTTCAACACCATGGAGGAAGTGGATCGTGCCGTTACTGCTCTGAAACGCATTTTTCAACTGGAACCGGTAAAGGCTTGATCCCTGTTCTGAGGTCGATAATTTGGTTCTGTTCGAATGCGATACATTTCTGTATGTCAGGAATATATGAATCTTGATCTGAACTATAGGGTCAGGTAATATTATCCGGTCATAGGACGATCCGTCAGTACCTAACGAAGGCATTTATTGGGCTATTGATCAGCAGGAACGGTGAACCGATCCGATCCGTAGATCGATCATTGGCTGTCCTTGGGACCTGGTCAATATGCGCCTGGATCGTGCTACTTTCGGTTCATGGCTGAGGTGAAGAAGAAGGTTTGCAAGGAATGCGGTGAACCCATCCAGGGGCGGACCGATAAGCGATTTTGCTCGGATGCCTGCCGCAACCTCTTCCATTACCACGCGAACAATGCGCCGATCAATTACGTGCGCAACGTGGTCAATATCCTAAAACGGAACCGCAGGGTGCTGTCCGAGCTCAATCACGGTGCGGAGGGGAAGGTGAAGGTGCACCGCGAGAAGTTGCTGGAGCGGGGGTACAATTTCCTGTATCACACCAATCTATATAAGACCAAGGCCGGGAATACCTATGTCTTCTGCTTCGAGCATGGATACCTGGAACTCAGCGAGAACTGGTTCATGCTCGTTCGCAGGGATGAGTACCTGGAACGGTCCGGCGACAAGGAACAGGCCGAACAGGCTTAACTGGCCGCCCAGATCAGCAGGACGATGGTCGTTAGGACCATCAACGCCAACAGAACTGGAGCAAAGATCTCGTTCTCCTGTGCTTCTTCCGGGAAATGGCCGTCGAAATGGTCGCTCATCGCTTTGGTCGGTTCGGTGAGCAAATATAGCGGGCGTATCCGCACCCGACGTCGAAAGCCCTTTCGGTCCAGAGCCCTAACTCAGTTCAGACTGAAAGTGGGCTGCCGGAGCACCATTTTCGCGATCAGGGAGCTTTCATTCCGACGCATCCGCCGGATCATGGCCATGACATGCTCATCCAATTCCCGGTCGCTCAGCTTGGCGAGATCCCGATATACCGGCAGGCTGCTTCGGCTCTTCAGG
>JAHEFL010000305.1 GCA_024640205.1 Flavobacteriales bacterium
CCCCGGGCACCAGCGTACCTCCTGATCGCTGGCATAGGCGATCTTCTTTGGGTCGTCCCCTTTGAGCGTTCCGTTCGCCGTGCTCATCGCTTCAGGAATTGATAAGCCGCAGCTTTGATCTCCGCCGCAGTGAATGGCATCCCTTGGATCTTGTTGAGGCCTTGAGCATCCACGAGGTACTCCGCACGGATCAATTGACGCAGCTGTCCGCTGTTCATTTCAGGGATCAAGATGCGGTCGTAACGCGCCAGGAATTCACCAAGTTCCTTGCGGAAGGGATAGAGATAGCGCAGATGCAGGTGGCCTACACAATCACCGTCTGCACACATTTCGTTCACCGCTGTCCGGATGGCGCCATAAGTACTCCCCCATCCAAGGATCAATAATTCACCGCCTTCCACACCGTTGGCAAGGTCCAGCGGGGGTACATCTTCCGCCACCTTGCGCACCTTCTCTGCCCGGAGGCGCACCATTTTCTCATGGTTCAGGGGCTCGTAGCTGATGTTACCCGTACCGTCCTCCTTCTCGATACCACCGATACGATGCTGCAGGCCCTTCATCCCTGGAACGGCCCATGGACGCACACCCTTCTCGTCGCGCAAATAGGGCAGGAATTTCTCCATGTCACCCTCCACGCGCGGTGCTGCGAACGGTGGAACGATCGGCTTCAGGTCACGTGCCGCCGGGAAACACCAAGGCTCAGCGCCATTGGCGATGTAGCCATCCGTGAGGAGGATCACCGGGGTCATGTGTTCCACGGCGATGCGCACTGCCTCATAAGCCATCTCGAAGCAATCCGTCGGGGTGCTCGCCGCCAGCACGGGAATGGGCGCTTCCCCATTGCGGCCATGCACGGCCTGGAACAGGTCGGCCTGCTCGGTCTTGGTAGGAAGCCCCGTACTCGGTCCTCCCCGCTGCACGTTCACGATGACCAGTGGGATCTCCAGCATGAATGCCAGACCGATGGCCTCGGTCTTCAACGCGATCCCCGGACCACTACTTGCTGTGACACCGAGAGCACCCGCATAGCTCGCCCCAATGGCTGAGCAAACCGCCGCGATCTCATCCTCGGCCTGAAAGGTCCGCACCCCGAAATTCTTGTGCTTCGCCAACTCGTGCAGGATGTCGCTGGCCGGTGTTATCGGATAACTGCCATAGAACATGTCCAGGCCGGCTTTCTGCGACGCCGAAATAAGGCCAAGAGCGGTTCCCTGATTTCCGGTGATGCTCCGATAGGTGCCCTTGGGCATGGGCGCCGGCTTCACCTCGAAACGAGTGGTGAAGGTCTCGCTCGTATCCCCATAATTGTAACCGGCCAGCAGGGCCTTCCGGTTCGCCTCCAATACCTCTGGCTTCTTCCCGAATTTCCTCTCCAGGAATTGCTCGCTGTTGGCCAGGCTTCGACTGTACATCCAATTGATGAACCCCAGCACGAACATGTTCTTGCACCGGTCCTTTTCCTTCATCCCCAAGGTCATTCCCTCCAGGGCGTTCCGCGTCATCTTGGTCACATCCACGGCATGCACCGTGTAATTCGCGAGTGAGCCATCACTCAAAGGATCCTGCTTATCGATGAATCCGGCAAGTCGCAGGTTGCGGGCATCGAAGCCATCACTGTTCGCAATGATGGTACCGCCCGGCTTCAACTTCATCAGGTTGGCCTTCAAAGCGGCCGCGTTCATCACCACGAGCACATCACATTGATCACCCGCCGTGTACAGCTCCACACTTCCGAAGTGAAGCTGGTAACCGCTCACACCGGCCAAGGTGCCCTGTGGTGCGCGAATCTCAGCAGGGAAATTCGGGAAAGTGCTTACATCGTTCCCGAACAAGGCATTGGTATCCGTGAATTGGCTACCTGTAAGCTGGATGCCATCACCGCTGTCGCCAGCGAAGAGGATCACAACATTGGTACGCTCCTCGACGACTTTCTTCCGCGCAGGGGTTTCCATTGTTCGGTGGAGCAAAGGTATGGCCCAGCCCTCCAGCATCAGGGCAATAAGTATGACCGGCGTGATACAGGAACACCGGAGCGGACGGTAGGTTCAGACGACGACCTCCTTGCTCACCGCGACCACCTCCCTGATGTGAGGGGCCACACGTTTTATCGTCTCTTCCACACCGGCTTTCATCGTCATGGAACTCATGGCGCAACTCGTGCAAGCGCCATGCAGCCGAACCTTCACCACGCCGTCCTCGGTCACTTCCTCCAGGGAAATATCACCCCCATCTGCATTCAGGAAGGGCCTCAAGGTGGCCAATGCCTCTTCGATGCGTTCCGTGGTATGAAGCAGCTCGCGGGTTTCCATGATCAGGCGCTCATGACCTTATTATCCATGGCCATTGCGTTGAGCCGTTCCAAAAAGGCGCTACAAAGTTCGTCAAAAGCCCTGGCCACAGGCGTGTCACCCTGTAATACGGCAGGTCGGCCGACATCCCCTGCCTCCCGTATGCTTTGTACCAGTGGGACCTCACCGAGCAGAGGCAGTTCCATTTCCGCCGCCAATGCGCGTGCACCACCCTCCCCGAAAATGAAGTACCTGTTTCCCGGCAGTTCCTTCGGCGTGAACCAGGCCATGTTCTCAATGATCCCCATGACAGGCACGTTCACACTGGGCAGGCGGAAGAGCCCTACCCCTTTGCGTGCGTCGATCAATGCCACCTTCTGCGGTGTGCTGACGATGACCGCACCCGTGAGCGGAACAGCCTGCACAAGGGAGAGGTGTATATCACCGGTCCCCGGTGGAAGATCCACGAGCAGGACATCCAATTCACCCCAATCCGCATCCTTGATCAGTTGTTCAAGGGCCTTGGTGGCCATGGGACCACGCCATGCAATTGCTTGATCGGTCTGGGCGAAGAACCCGATGCTCAGCACTTTCACCCCATAGCTTTCCACCGGAACGATCCAATGTTTTCCATCCCTTTCCCGAGTGGCAGGTTTCTCAAGGAGGACATCGAACATCAGCGGGATGCTTGGACCGTAGATATCCGCATCGACAAGACCCACCTTGTATCCGCGCGCTGCCAATCCAGCTGCGAGGTTGGCCGTGACCGTGCTTTTGCCCACGCCACCCTTCCCACTGGCGATCGCCACGATGTGTTTCACATGCGGAAGCACCTTTCGAAGGTTACCACGTTCCCCGCTCAACGGGGTCACGTTCACACGGACCATAGCCTCTTTGCCCAATGCCTGGCCCAGTTGGAAGGTGACCGCCTCCTCCATCCGCTTGCGGCTGTGCATGGCCGGATTGCTCACCTCCACCTGAACCGTGACCGTATCACCGGAAATGTCGATCGCACGCACCAGGTCCAGGGCAACGATGTCCTTCTTCAGATCAGGCTCGATGATGTTCGAGAGGACCTTGCGGATCTGTTCTTCGCTATACTTCATCTCGAGGACAAAACTAGGGTGGTGATCGATCGCCCCGGTCGTTCGTGATGTGTCCTATTCATCCGCCTTCGCGTCCGGTGCCAACAACCAGTTCATCGCACTCTCCTGATCATCGAAGAATGCCATG